>PUMX01000439.1 GCA_003552485.1 Candidatus Hydrogenedentota bacterium | reverse complement strand
CGGGGCTATCACCGTCGACGGGCATAGTATCGAGAAGGGTGTGCAGGTAGCCTTGCGTGACGATGACCAGTTCAAAGTCTTGATCTTCGAAGGAGGACTGCCTGGCGCGGAGAACCCGGATCCAGCTGAGCCGGACGTGTATGAGGCGGAACTCGGCGAATCCATCATCCGCGTCGAGAACGATTATCGCTGGGAGGTTCATGAAGCCGGGATTACCGTCATCGGCGAAGACGGCGAGAGCGTGGGCCAGTTGTCCAAGGTTGAGCGTGAAAGCCCGACCGCTGGCCTCGAACCGCCGGAGGGAGCCGTGGTCTTGTTCGATGGGGAGAACTTGGATATGTGGGCCGAGGGCGCGGAAATGACCGAAGACGGCTTGCTGAAACAGGGCGCCACAACGCGGGATGACTACGGCGACAAATTCCTACATCTTGAGTACAAGTTGCCGTTCTGGCCCGCTGATACCGCCAATAGCGGCATCTACGTGCAGCGCCGTTATGAAGTGCAGATTCTGGATTCTTACGGGGACTACCCGCCGCGGATTTACGGCGACGGGTCGTTGTACAATGAATATCCGCCGCGCATCAATGCCACGTACCCGCCGCTTGTATGGCAGACCTACGATATTTGGTTCCGTGCGCCGCGTTTCGATGAAAACGGGGATAAGGTAGAGGATGCGCGTCTAACCGTGCTGCACAACGGCGTGCTCATTCACGATGACGCCACGCTCGAGCAGGGCACCGGCGCGGGCGGCGATCGTGCTGAGACCGCCTTGGCGCAGACATACTTCCAGGATCACACCGGTGAAGTGCGGTTCCGCAATGTGTGGCTCATCGACAAAGGGGACCCAAGTGCGCCGCGCGCCCCAACGGTGGATGAACTCCTTGCATTGACCGAAGACCAGTAGTTGAGAGCTTCGCTACACAAGAAATAGCCAGCCGCCGCGGCAGCGCCTTAGGGCTTCCACAGCGGCTGGTCTTACTTCGTGGAACGGTCCCGTTTGGCGCGAACGCTGGCGAGAACTTGCTGACGAACGCGCAGGACGAGCGTCAATCCCGCTAAGAACAAGACGAACACCAAAACGCCGGGCGCATACGAACTCCCCGCGGGCAAAAATCGGTTGGGCTGGTCCGGAGCGTACGCCACAATGATCTCTCCGCCCTCGCTGGGGATCCGGGGAGGCAGCCATCCGGACTCGATACGGCGCGCGTGAATGTTGCCTTGGGCATCCGTGAACCGCACTCGGAATACGTTCTCATTGGCTGGCTCAGCCGTCGCGGCGGCGCGGGCCCCGCCAAAATCGAGCATAGCTCGATCGTTGAGATCCGTGATCCGGGCAATCACGACAGCCAGCACAACCAGCCCGAACGCGGCAAGGACGGGCGCAATGTGGCGCCACAAAGGATTGGTATTCCCGAATGTCTTGTTGAAGCTCATGGAATGAATACGGCCGAAGCCGTTACATATCGGTTATGTCGAGTAGACGGGCTCGGACTCCCTCGACCGTCCTCGCGTAAACGCTCCGCTTAGCGGATCATAGTGATACGTGTTTCCCTCTTGGTCTTCCACGACGTCGCCATACACATATTCGTTCGCGCCCACCTTTCGCCAACCAGACCGCAAGCCTTCCGGCACCACTTCGGTAAATAGCGGGGTCGTTTCGGAGGCTTCTACGCCGCTGTCGGCGTTATCGAGCCGAATCGGATACTCTGGAACACGGCCAGTGCTGCGCGACTCCACGGCGTAACTTTGAATCCCAAGCCGCACCAGCGCCACTGCGAATTCTTCTTCGTTCTGCGTTGGCGCAGGCGCGCCGAAAAAGAGGGTCCGGTTCACGAATACGAAAATACAGACGATCACCAGCACGAGGCACAAGATAGCCAGCTCGATAAGGCTGTAACCGCCGTTGGGGTGCTTAATCCGATGCATTATTGATCCTGTGCCTCGCTGCGTCTTGTCTCCGGCCGCCGGTCTGTGGACAGGCGGGCTACTGAATGGGCCGCGAAAGCGCTTCGCGATCAAACGCCGTGACGAAGATCTGAGAGAAATCCTTGCCCGCGTACGTACGGATCCGGTTTCCATCAGCGTCATAAGTTGGTGTAGCCTTATTGTAAGCGAGGGATTCGCCGTCAGGCGACCAGACAGCCTGGTTTCGTTCCTGGCCGTCGCTGTGCGGCGTGACATAGTAGGAGCGGCCGAACCGTTCGCCTTCTCCGACATAGGTCACAGCGATGCCGTCTTCGCTCTGACACAGGATCCACTCGCCTGAAGGATGCCACCGCAGGCTTGGTCCAGCCCCCGCGGGAAGGCGCGTCGCCTGGACTGGCCGCTTGGAAGGTTCCTCGTGTTGGTCCGATCCATCCGACGGAATGATGAACACCTGAGTCGAGCCGTCCTCGGCTTTGGCGTAATACGCGATCCGGCGGCCATCCGCTGTTCCGCGCACGATGCCGCCGGCCCAGTCGTGAGTCAATCGCCGGACGCGCACGCCTTGCGGCGGCGTCGGGAAACGTTGCGCTGAGCCCGCGTCGGCCGTAGTGATATCCACATCGGCCGGAACATCCACCGCGAACAATGATTCCTGATAGCTTCCGTCTTCCTCGCGCACTTTGCCAATAAAGGCGCGCATCTGACCTTTGTGTCCCACCCACGAATCGCCAGCGGCCCGCTCCAATTCTCCGGGCGCCGCCGTTCCCTCGGGAACAATGGGGACAAGCAGGGCGAAGTAATGGCTGGCGCCTTGCGGCGCGGCGGGGTGTGGTTCAAGATAGCCGATGGTGCGCCCATACGCTTGCATCAGGTAGTCGTCGTAGGTGAAACCGACGCGTCTCCCGTCTAACGCGTATTCGTGCCGGTGCGTTCCGCCGCGGTGCGCGCCAGGAATCGTGTCGCGGTCCGTGGCCACATCGCGGAAGTCCAGCCAGCGCTTTTCGCCGCTCCCATCGGCGGGAACGACCGCGCCCTTGCGGTTGGTCATCCCATAGTACCCGCGCTCTTCAACTTCCCCTATAAGCGGGCCATGGATGAACACGACTTCCATCGCTGTCGGCGAGAACGACACCGCGCCAAGACCAGGCGCTGCTTGTTCCCCTGTGAGGGTTTCCGGCGCGTAGAGCACCGTTACTTCGCCCGTTCCAATCTCCACCATCTCAATGGTTTGACAATTGTCGAGCCCCGGTCCCACGGTTTCCCGCGTATCGTATGCGAGAAACCGCATATCCGGTGAGTAATTGTCGTTGTTGTCCAGCATGTGGTTCTTCTGGCCGAACGTAATCTGCCTCTCGCCGGTCTGCTCTTGTGCGTTCATTGTTGGTCCCCAGAATAAGGCCGCCGCCAAAGAAACGATCACAAAGGTTCGCATGGTCATCCAATCTCTAGTATGTATATGTTGATATCCTTAGGGCTACCCGGCCCATGCGCTCTCGTGTACCCCCACTGACTAAGCCGGTTCCGCATATCGCGCCAACGCAGCCTCGCAATCCGCTCCTCGCGAATGGGAAGGAGCGGCAGCGCGCGCTGCCACTCAGCCGCTAGACTCTTCCACCCCCGTGGACGCGTGGGCCGAGCGCTCGCGGAGATCGTCCAACGTTTTCGTGACTGCTTCGATATGGGTTGGCCCGTCCGGATCGCGCAGGGCCTCCTGAATAGCAATAAACTGCTCCTCCACGGCAAGAAAGGCATCTACGACTTGAGGATCAAAGTGGGTTCCCTTGCTGTCGAGAATGATTTCCTTGGCTGTCTCATGGCTGAATGCTTCCTTGTACGGGCGTTTCGTTGTTAGGGCGTCATAACAATCGCCCAGCGCGACGATGCGGGCGGCCAGCGGAATGTCCGCGCCCGCGACGCCATACGGATATCCGCTTCCATTCCATTTCTCGTGATGGTAGTAAGCGATATCCCGTCCCATCGTGAGAAAAGAGCCTTTGCCCGCCTCAATGTCCGCAGCCTTTAGCGTATCTCCGCCGATCACAGTATGCATCTTCATGATATCAAATTCTTCCGGCGACAGCTTGCCGGGTTTCAATAGAATTGAGTCGGGTATGCCGACTTTGCCGATATCGTGGAGCGGACTGGAATGAAACAGCTCCTTGACGAAGGCTGCGTCGATCGTGTCCTGATAGGTAGGCCACTGTCCCATTTGCTGGGCTAGCACTTGCACATACCGGCGGATGCGGCTAAGATGCTCGCCCGTTTCCGTATCGCGCGATTCAGCCAGGCGCGCCAGGGAGAAGACGGTCACATGTTGCGTCCGTTCAAGCTGCCGGGTTCGTTCGCGTATGCGTTCCTCAAGCGTCTCGTTGCTGTGCTCGAGTTGGCGTTGATAGGAACGGATCTGATCCTGAAGCATCTTGGTCCGCAAACAACTTTGAATGCGGGTGTACAGCATTGCGGAATCGACGGGTTTGGTCAGGTAGTCGTCGGCGCCGGCCTGAATGGCCCGCAGATTGGCTTCGCGTTCGGTTACGCCGGTAATAATAATGATGGGGATATGGTAGGTGCCGGAATCGGACTTCAGCTTCCGGCATACCTCGATACCATCTATTCCCGGCAGCAATAAGTCGAGCAGAATGACGTCGGGCGGCGCCTTGCGCACCTCTTCAAGGGCCTGCTCCCCGTCAAACGCCTCACGTACCGCGTATCCCTTGGGATTCAGTAGATGCTTCAGCAGATGAACGTTTTCCCGCACATCATCCACGGCGAGGATGGTGGCGGACAGTTCCCGCTGATTGCTCATATTGGGCCCTTCGGTAATGCCGGTACGGATAAGCGCCTCCGTCCCAGACGCTACGCGGCGCCTCCTCAGCAGCGTGGACAGCGCTATCCCATACTTGCTACTGCGTCAACTGCTACTACGTCACCACTTTGACGAGAGCAATCATACCACACTCATGGCTTACACGGCCGGAAAAGCCGCCCCCTCACTAGTGGCGCTCGATATAGGGGCTCCCGGTCTTCGGACGCGTTGGCCCTCATTACGCCGCGCGCCAGAATCGGAGCATCGGCAACAAAATACCTGCTCTTTAGGGTTGGGTATGTGGTGGCGCGGCCGCCAGCGCTCAACTCGCCGCCTGCGCCTCGCCAACGCGCGACATCACACACGCCGCCCGATGCAATTCCCCCATAGGTGGCGTCAAGTCTTGCTGACTCGCGCGCGAGGCGGTCACTGTTGCGTACAATGTTTCTACGGCCCGCATGTAGGCCCGCGCAGCCACTGTCAATGAGGGGGCGTTGTCCGGCGTTGAAACCGTCTTTTCGGATTCCCAATCCAGCCCGCTGAGTTCAGGCAGTATTTGTTCAAGGAAGATCCGCTGGCGATTCACAACGTAGTTCCACTCTCGCACATGGCCGACAATCAGAAGTTCACGGTCAGGTCCCGCCGACCCGCTGCGGCCCTGGTTGGCGAGCCCTGCACAGGCGGCGTGGGTAGTTAGCATATCCACAAAGAACCGGAAATGGGCGGCGCCGTATTCCTTGGCGTGTTGTGGCGTAAGCAGCAGCGCGATGAAGCAGTCCATGCTGTCGAATAGGTCCCATTCTTTGCGGCGGAACCAATGCAGCGTCG
>PUMX01000186.1 GCA_003552485.1 Candidatus Hydrogenedentota bacterium | reverse complement strand
GCCGGGACATCACGGCGGTGTTGGATGCGTTGGACGCCATTCCCGGCGTCGACCGGCTGCGCGTCAGTTCGCTGGAACCAAGTACGATTCCCGAGGCGATGCTCGAGCGCATGGCCGATCCTGGTCATGGTCTGCTTCCTTATCTCCATGTCCCCGTGCAGTCGGGGTCCGATCGGGTGCTCCAGCTTATGAAACGCCAGTATACGCGGGGAGAAGTTTTGGCGTTTCTCGAACAGGCGGTGCGCACCGTCCCAGATTTGTGTATTGGAACCGATGTGCTCGTGGGCATGCCTGGAGAGACGGAAGAAGATTTCAAAGCTACGTCTGATCTGCTGCGGAACAGCCCTATTGTCTACGCTCACGTGTTTACGTACAGTGACCGGCCGAATACGGCCGCGGCGCGTTATCCAGACAAAGTGAACCCCGAGGTCATTAACCGCCGCGGCGCCGTCGCGCGGGGGATTAGCGCCGAAAAACGCCAAGCCTTTCACGAGCGCCACCTGGACTCGGTCCAATCGGTTCTGCTTGAGCAAGAAGAAGACGGCTTGCGGTTTGGCTACACCGGAAATTATATACGCACCGCCGTGCGTTCCAAGGAAGGTTACCGAAACGCTATCGTGCCCGTGCGGTTGGAAGAAGCCCGCGGAGAGTATGTGATAGGGAGCATTCATGAAACCCGATACGCTGGCGCCATCTGACGAGCTATTGAAGAAAGAAGACCGTCTGCGGGAGGATCTCCGGGAGTACGGTTCCATCGCCATCGCCTATTCCGGCGGGGTAGATTCCTCGTATCTTGCGGAAATCGCGCATGAAGTGTTGGGCGAGGCGGCCACGCTGGTGTTGGCCGACAGCCCCAGCATACCCCGGGCAGAGGTGCGCGAAGCCACGGAACTCGCAGAACAGCGCGGCTGGAACCTGCACATCGTGGAAACGCACGAGTTCGACGATGAGGGCTATCTGCGCAACGATGGAAAACGATGCTATTTCTGCAAAACGGCCCTGTTTACGCGGATGCGCAAATTCGCCGAAGAGAATAGAGTAGAGGTGTTGGCGTACGGCGCTATCGTGGACGACCTCGCCGACCCCACGCGTTGGGGCGCGACCGCCGCGCGGGAATACGCCGTTGTGGCCCCCCTGCAAGAGGCGGGTCTTAGCAAGGAGGATATCCGCGCTCTTAGCGCCCGGCGCGGTCTGCCAACGTCTAGCAAACCCTCCTTCGCCTGTCTGGCTTCGCGCTTTCCCACCGGCACGCGCGTATCCCGGGAGGATATCGCGAAGGTGGAGCAGGCCGAGGAAGTGCTCCGCGCCCACGCCTTCCATCAGTTTCGCGCCCGTCACCATGGCAACCTGTGCCGTATCGAAGTGGACCCCGCCGACATCCCCAAGCTGGTGGAGCCCGCGATGCGTAAGAGCATTGTGGAGGGGGTGAAAGCCGCGGGATACCGGTTTGTCACGATGGATTTGGCCGGGTACCGCACGGGCAGCAGCGCGTAACGCAAAAACACCGCCCAACCAGCGTGCTGGCGCGTTTGGGCGGTGTAATAATGGGTTACGGCGTGAACGAGGGCGTTAGTCCTCGCCCGGCACTGCGATGGTACCGACGGGGTATTCCTGGTCGAAATCCAGCTCGTCCGGCACGATGGAGAGGTCCGACTCCATTGCCTCCTCCCATAGGATGCGCCTGCCCGTGTGGGCCGACATGCGCCCCATGATGGCCGTGAGGGTCGAATTGGCGATGCGGCGGCCTTCGTTGTAGTACGGCCCTTCGTCCCGGATGCTGTTGGTGAGGTCGATGAATTGTTGCACGGTCGACGTTATCCCGGGTTCGCCCATGTCTTGGGTGTCGCTTTCCCCTTCGGTTCCAACGATGCGTTCGCCTCCTTGCCCCTCGGTGGGCCACCACCGCGAGAGGTGATACATGTGCGTGCCATCGGGGTATTCGTAGTCGCACGTGAAATTGTCCCAGATGTCGCCATAGCGGTCTTCTTCCGGCAGCCAAGAGCGCGCTCCCGAGCCGAAGACGCTTTCGGGCGGCCCATCCATGACCCAATTCATGACATCGATACCGTGCACGGCTTGCTCCACGATATTGGAGCCGCCTGCCCAGTTAAAGACCAGCCAATTGCGGAGATGGAATTCGAGGTCGCTCCATCCTTCTTCCCGCTCGCGAGACCACGGCAGGTTGCCGCAGTAGTAGGTCGTCAAGGCCCGGACATCGCCAATGGCGCCATCGTGAATCTGTTCGATGGTTTGGATGCGTATGCTGTCATGGCGGAACTGGGTCCCCGCGACGTAGGAAAGGCCTTGCTCCTCGGCCTCGTCCGCCGCGGCGAGGGCCCGCTGCACGCCCACGGGATCTACCGCGACGGGTTTCTCCGCGAAGATGCGCTTGCCGGCCGCGACGATGGCTTCCAAATGCTTGGGCCTATGATAGGGGGGACTGCAATCCATGACAATATCCACATCGGTTTCCACCAACCGCTGGTAGGCGTCGAACCCGACGAAGCAATGGCCGTCATCAATGTTGACCCGGTCTGCGACGTTTTCGTTATTCTCCAGCGTGTTGCGGCAGTCGTTGACACGATCCTCGAAGACATCGGCGAGGGCGATCACCTGAACGTTTTCATTCCGTTCGTCTAGCATGTTGATCGCCATGCCCGTGCCCCGGCCTCCGCAACCGATAACGCCTACTTTGAGGGTATCGGCATTGGTCTCGGCGGCGGCCTTTCGCCCCGTCCAGGCGGCAAAGGTGGCGGCGGCGCCGAGCTTGCCGAAGTCTCTGCGTGTCATGCCACGCTCATTCATAAGATACTCTCCTTAACCTTGGTTGAGCTGTGATAAAGCTACAGCTTGTCGTCTATTGCTTACTCTTCGCCCGGCACGGGTATGGGACCCACCGGATACTCCCGGTCAAAGTCGAGTTCGTCCGGGACTAGCGAGAGATCCGATTCCATGGCCTCATCCCACAATATCCGCCTGCCGGTATAGGCGGACATACGGCCCATGATGGCGGTCAGCGTTGAGTAAGCGATGCGCCGGCCTTCGTTGTAATACGGCCCCTCGCCCCGGATACTGTTGGTCAGGTCGAGGAACTGTTGTACGGTCGAGGTGATGCCTGGCTCGCCCATGTCCTGGGCATTGCTAACGCCTTCCGTGCCCACGATGCGTTCGCCGCTCTGGCTGTCCGTACCGCCGGGCCACCAGCGGGAGAAGTGGTACATGTGAACGCCGCCGGGATACTCATAATCGCAGCTGAAATTGTCCCAAATGTCGCCGTACAGCTCGCCGTCCGGCAGCCAGGCCCGGCCGCCCGAGGCGAACACGCTCTCGGGAGTCGCGTCCGCCACCCAGTTAATAATGTCGAGGTGGTGGATGGCCTGTTCGACGATGTTGGCGCCGCCGGTCCAATTGTGGGGCAGCCAATTACGGATGCGGTACTCGAGGTCGCTCCAATCGTTTTCCGGTTCCCGGAAAAAGGGGAATCCTCCGCAGCGATCGGCTTGCATGGCCCGGATCTCGCCGATGGCGCCCTCGTGGAGTTCTTCCATGGTCTCGATCCGCCGGCGATCGTGCCGCCACTGGGTGCCGGCGACGAAGGAGAGGCCCTGGTCCTCGGCCTCGTCCGCCGCGGCGATGATTTGGCGTACACCCACGGGATCCACCGCCACGGGTTTTTCCGCAAAAACATGTTTACCGGCGTTTACGATAGCTTCGACGTGTTTGGGCCGTATGTAGGGTGGACAACACTCGAGGACGACATCCACGTCGGTCTCCAGCAAGCGCTGGTAAGCGTCCAGCCCCACAAAGCAGTGCTCGTCATCCACGTGGACCCGGCCTGAAATAGCTTCGTTGTCGTGGGTTTCCAGCGTGTTCCGGCAGCTATTGAGCCGATCTCCGAAGACATCGGCCAAGGCGATCAACTGAACGTTTTCGTTCCGCTCGTCCAGCATGTTGACGGCCATCCCTGTGCCCCGTCCGCCACAACCGATAACCCCTACCCTCAGGGTGTCGGAATTGGTCTCGGCGGCTGCTTTTCGTCCGGTCCAGGCGGCGAAGCTGGCCGCAAGGCCGAGCTTGCCAAAATCTCTGCGCGTAATGCCATGCCTTTTCATGGGAACGTCCTCCTCGTTGTATTAGCCCTGCCCTTGTAGGGCCAGCATCTTGTTGGCGCGGGAGCCGACGCCAGGAAGGCGCCGTCTACGCCTTGCCTTGGAAGGGGGGGAATGTAACGCCCCCTTCCAAGGGATTTTGTTATTGTGTGGCGATATGCTTATTCCTCGCCCGGCACGGGCACGGGATCCACGGGATACTCAAGGTCGAAGTCGAGTTCGTCGGGCACGATGGAGAGGTCCGATTCCATCGCCTCTTCCCATAGGATGCGGCGGCCGGTGTAGGCGGACATGCGGCCCATGATGGCGGTCAGGGTCGAGTAAGCGACCTGGCGGCCTTCGTTGTAGTAAGGGCCTTCGCCCCGGATGCTGTTGACCAGGTTGACGTGCTCCTGGACGTAGGGGTTGATCCCGCTTTCGCCCATGTCGTGGCAGTTGCTTTCGCCTTCCGTCCCAACGACATGCTCATGCACGCTGCCGTCGCTGCCCCCGGGCCACCACCGCGAAAAGCTGTACATGTGCGTGCCATCGGCATACTCGAAGTCGCAGCTGAAGTTGTCCCAGATGTCGCCGTAGCGCTCTTCATCCGGCAGCCACGCGCGGCCCCCTGATGCGAAAACGCTTTGAGGATGATCGTTTTTCACCCAGTTAATGACATCGATGTTGTGGACGTGCTGCTCAACGATGTTGGCGCCGCTGGTCCAGTTGTTCGGGATCCAGTTGCGGATGCGGTGTTCGAGATCGCTCCAGCCTTCCTGGCGTTCGCGAGCGAAGGGAATGCCGCCGGCCCAGTAGGCCTGCATGGCCAATACCTCGCCGATGGCGCCGTCTTGGATCTGTTCGATGGTCTCGATGTAATCGCGGCGGTGGCGGCGCTGGGTGCCAGCCACAAAGGAGAGCCCTTGTTCCTCGGCTTTTTCCGCCGCCGCGATCACTCGGCGAATGCCTACGGGGTCCACACCAGCCGGCTTTTCCGTGAAGATGTGCTTGCCTGCGTCGATGATGGCTTCGACGTGACGCGGGGTTGCATAGGGCGGCGTGGCATTGAGCACAATGTCGACATCCGTTTCCAGCAACCGCTGGTAAGCGTCGAGTCCCACGAAGCAGTGGTCATCGTCTACATTGGTTCGGCCCGAGATGGCTTCGTCGTCATCGTCCTCCAAGCTGTTTCTGGCGCTATTGAGGGAATCTTCGAAGACATCGGCCAACGCAATCAGTTGTACGTTCTCGTTGCGTTCGTTGAGGATGTCCCTCGCCGCGCCGGTGCCCCGGCCGCCGCAGCCGATAAGCCCAATCTTGAGCGTGTCGGAGTTCGTTTCGGCGGCGGCTTTCCGCGCCGTCCAAGCGGCGAAACTTGCGGCGACGCCAACCTTTCCAAAGTCCCTGCGCGTCATACCTCGTTCGTTCATGGTGCTGCTCTCCTTATTGTGAGTTGATTCTTCATGGGGAAT
>PUMX01000326.1 GCA_003552485.1 Candidatus Hydrogenedentota bacterium | reverse complement strand
CGAGCCGAAGTTGCCCTGTCCGTCCACAAGCGGATAGCGCATCGCCCACGGCTGCGCCAGACGCACCAGCGTGTCGTAGATGGCCGCGTCGCCGTGTGGATGGTACTTACCCATGGTCTCGCCAACCACCGCCGCGGACTTGCGGTACGGCCGGTTGTTGCGCAGGCCCATCTCGTGCATCGTGTAAAGGATGCGCCGATGCACGGGTTTCAAACCATCGCGCACGTCGGGCAGCGCGCGGCTGACAATAACGCTCATGGAATAGTCCATGAACGACGTGCGCATCTCCTTTTCAATTCTTATCGGAAGTACGCGTTCTTGGGAAGTGTCCATTCGCAGATATCGCCTTTGGAGTTAATCACATTACGCACCGCAATCAAGTGAAGCGCGGAGGAGCTCTATCTCTCCAATCCCCTTTTGAGGGAAGCTTTTCCCTACTCGGAAGAGGTTACAACGAAAGTCTTGCGCCCAACTTCTTGAGGAAATAAAGGGCGCAAGCCTCTCGGAACACTGAACGGAAAGGGCAATAAACGCGTGTTCATCCCTTTCACCACACAACCGGCTAGACGTCCAGATTACGGACGTCCAGCGCGTGCTTTTCTATGAACTGACGGCGTGGTTCGACAAATTCGCCCATGAGCGTGACAAAGATATCATCCGCGGCGGCTTCATCTTCCGCGTTGACCTGAAGCACCGTGCGTGTGTCCGGGTTCATCGTCGTCTCGTGAAGCTGCTCGGGATTCATCTCGCCCAGCCCTTTGTAGCGTTTGATTTCAAGTCCTTCGTATGCGGTGTCGAGCAAGTAGGAGCGGAGCTCCATGAGGTCGTCAGTTTCAAACTTGACGGAACCGTCTTCTGCTTCGACCCGGAAGGGCGCTTCGCCGGCCGCCTTGATCGGTTCCGCGTGTTCAAACAACACGTTAAACTCATGGCTTTTGAAAAAGGCAAGATCGATCTGGTCCTTGCGGCGCACGACCTTCTTCGAGGCCTGTCCGTTAGAGGTGTCCGCGTCCAGTTCGATGAGTTCGCCTTGGGCGGCGGCCGTATTGACGATGGAGGCGTCCGGGCCAAAAATGGATTCGAGTTCGGCCGCACTCAGCGAGTCGGGATCGCGGCGTTTATCGTCAGGCAGTTGCAGGGCGCGTTCGACCATGTCCTGCGTGACGCCGTAGACCCGTTCCAGGCGGCCAAACATACGCTCGCGCTCCATCATCGCTTGAATCGCGCGTTGAAGGCTCGGACGATCGACCTTTGTTCGGTCGCCGTTCCCGTTCGAGGCCGAAACGTTGGCGCGTTCAAGCACATTGTCAAATAGGAACCGGTCCTTTTCTTCTTCCGTGATGATGTATTGCTTCTTCTTGCCTTGGCGCACCTCGTAAAGCGGCGGCTGCGCGATGTATACGTGGCCGTTGCGGATTAGCTCCGGCATCTGCCGGTAGAAGAAGGTGAGCAGTAACGTGCGGATGTGGGCGCCGTCCACGTCCGCGTCCGTCATGATGATGATCTTGTGGTATCGAAGGTTTTCGAGCTTGAAATCATCCTGGCCGATACCAGCGCCCAACGCCGTGATAATTGAACGGATTTCGTTGTTGTTGAACATCTTGTCGGGCCGCGATTTCTCGACGTTGAGAATCTTTCCGCGCAACGGAAGGATCGCCTGATACTTGCGGTCCCGCCCCTGTTTGGCCGAGCCGCCTGCGCTGTCGCCCTCGACGATGTAGAGCTCGCAGAGCTTCGGGTCCTTCTCCGAACAGTCCGCCAGCTTACCGGGCAGGGCGAAAGAGTCCAAGGCGCTCTTGCGCCGCGTAAGGTCGCGCGCCTTGCGGGCGGCCTCGCGCGCCCGGGCGGCCTCGGTGGCTTTCGAGAGAATGCGGTTGGCGATGGTGGGGTTCTCTTCAAAATAGGTCGAGAGCCCGTCGTAGACCAGTGAGCCAACCACATCCTGCACCTCGCGGTTCCCCAGTTTCATCTTCGTCTGGCCCTCGAACTGGGGATTGGGCACGCGCACCGAGATGATGGCGGTGAGACCCTCGCGGGCATCATCACCCGAGATGTTCATGTCCGCCATCTTCTTACCGCCATTCTTCTTTGCATACGTGTTTAAGGCGCGCGTTAGCGCGGACTTGAAGCCGACCAAGTGCGTGCCGCCTTCATAGGTGTGAATGTTGTTCGCGAAACTCGACACCGATTCCGTGTAAGCGGACGTGTATTGCATCGCGACTTCACATTGAATGTCGTCGCGCGCGCTTTCCAAATGGATGGGCTTGCGGTGCAGGCCTTCGCGGTTTCGGTTCAAATAGGTGACGAACTCGCTGATGCCGCCCTTGTATTGCATCACGACCGGTTCATCATCGGTCCGCTCGTCTTCAAAAACGATCTTGACTTCCTTGTTAAGGAAGGCCATTTCACGCAGGCGGGTAAGCAGTGTTTCGGTGTTGTACGTGGTGGTCTCGAAAATCTCGGGGTCCGGCCGAAACGTTACGCGAGTTCCGGTCTTTCGCGCTTTCCCGCGTTTTTCGAGGGGCTTGTCGACCTTACCTCGCGCGAAGGAAATAAAATACTGGTGTCCGTCGCGTTGCACCTCGACTTCGCACCACTCGGACAGCGCGTTGACGCAGGAGATGCCGACGCCGTGCAGCCCACCGGATACCTTGTAGTTATTGTGATCGAACTTGCCGCCGGCATGCAGCACCGTCATGACTACTTCCACGGCCGATTTGTTCTTGAACTTGGGATCCCGCACTTTGTCGACGGGAATGCCGCGGCCGTCATCGATAACCGAGACGCTATTGTCAATGTGGACCACTATCTTGATGTTGCTGCAATAGCCGGCGAGGGCTTCGTCAATGCTATTATCGACGGCCTCGTACACGAGGTGGTGGAGTCCCCGCTCGCCCGTGTCGCCGATGTACATGGCTGGGCGCTTGCGTACAGCCTCCAAACCCTCCAGAACCTTGATGGATCCAGCGTCGTAAGCCGTTTGTGTCATTTGTTTTACCTCGATGGGGTTCAGGTGTTGCGTGAAGACTTAATGCTACCAAATTAGTGTAACAAATCCAGGCGGCGAAAACAAGGGTGAAGCTCAATATTTTGAGTTCGATACGAGAACCCACCGCCCCATATTGTGTTGTGCGGCTAACGAACCACTAGATTGCGGGGTCGAAAAACCGCCCCCGAGTTTTTCCGTCCGCAGATGTCACTCTTCCTCAGCCAGACGCACGAAAACGTCGTGAATTAGCTCCCGTTTGGCCAGCCGGTTAATGCGCCGGATGATTTCCCACTTATGGTAGGTGAAGCGGTGCATCCAGACCGGATTCTCCGCCTCGACGGTCAGCACCCCGTTGCGAATATGATGGGGCTTACCGTGGGCCGCCAGTTGGGCGCCGGCCAACTCAGGCCATCGCTCCCAGATCTGGGCTTGTTCCAGTTGTTGGCCGAGAGGCGAGCCTTTCTTGAGCTGGCCAAGAATATCGCCGACCGACGTGATCTTATCGCCGCGCAAGGTTACCCGCCTCGATGAGAAATTCGGTCCAGGATGAGTCCCACCCGGGCTGTGCGCCGTCCAGCCCGGTAGTGGTAAGGAAACACTGCACATCGCCCGGCGCTGCTTCGAGCAGCCGCCGCGAGCGGTCCTGGTCCAGTTCGGACAGGACATCATCCAGCATAAGTATAGGGTACTCTCCGGCCCGCTCCCGGATCAACGTAACCTCGGCTAGCTTCAGCGCCAGCGCGGCCGTGCGTTGTTGGCCTTGAGACGCGTAGGCGCGCGCCGGGGTTTCGGCGACGGATAGTTCGACTTCGTCCCGGTGCGGACCGCGGCTGGTCACGCCGCGCCTGAGGTCGGCGGCGCGGCTCTTCTGCAAGGCGTCGGCCAGCGGCGTGTCCATGGCGACATCGGGCGCATACTTGACGGCCAAGCGTTCGCCGCCCGCAATCCGTTCGTAGGCGTCGGCCGCGACCCCGCTCAAACCGTTGACGAATTCGTTCCGTTCGCTCCGGATTACTTCGCCGTGCTCCGCCAGTTGCGCGTCCCACGCGTCGAGTATTGCCTCATCCGGCTCGGGCTGGCGCAAGATCTCGTTGCGTTGGCGCAACACCTCGCGGTAGCGCTGCAGCGCATGCAGATAGCGGCTGCTCAACTGCGAAATCTCCATGTCGAGAAACCGCCGCCTTCCTGAACCCGGTCCGCGCACAAGGTCCACATCGCTAGGCGAAAAGAACACCACGTTTATCTTGCCCAAGATGTCGCTGACCCGGTCCTGCGAGACGCCGTTGATCTTGAACCGCTTGGCGCCGCGCCACCAGTTGACTTCCATATCCACGGGATGACCAAACCGCTCGAACCGGCCCTGGATGCGGAAGTAATGCGCGCCGCGCCGCACCAATTCGCTTTCCGTTGTGCTGCGGTGGCTGCGCGCGGTCACGAGAAAAAGCAGCGCTTCAAGCAGCGTCGTTTTGCCCTGTGCGTTCCCGCCGCGAATCACATTGATCCCCGGCGCCGGTGTAAATTGGAGATCCTCGATACACCGGAATCGCTCACACTTCAGTGAAACGAGTTGCATGAACTACTTTCCATGGGCTGGATCGGCTGCTTCGTTGGCGGGAACACTGCGCCTACCATACGAATACCGGCGTGTCGACATCAAGCGCGCATGTAGAAGCGGCGCCTCGCTGCTTTTCCAAAAGGGCCGACAACCCGTTGCCATACCAGCCGCACAAACGCATTGCGCCCGATTGAAATAGCGGCCACGCGGCGCGTGCGTGCGAAGCTGAGCTTTTGTGACCGCTGTCGGGGTCCGGTGTGTGGGAGATCTAAAGCAGGGGTATCCCTGTGGTTCTTCTAGGCTCGCAAGGCTTAACCTGCGGTTTACAGCCAAACGAAAAATCGGCCCCGTTTGTGGGTCGGAAAACAGCTGCTTCCAATTCTTTTGCGTATGTTTTGCATATTCATAAACATATTCGTATCAAAAGGGGTATACTTAGATAACTAATACTGTTTCAAACAAGGATCCTCGCGCGTGAACGTACGGGCCAGGGGCATCGATTTCGGGATGGACGCATCGGGGGCGCGGGACGAAACAGCCGGCGCCGGCGCTGCGCTGATTCACGCGTTCCACGCGGGCGAAGCGCGCGCGTTCGAGAGGCTGCTGCGCCGTTACGAACGACTGGTGTTCCGCGTCGCCTTTGGCGTGCTTGGCAACGAGCAGGACGCGCAAGACGCCGCGCAGGAGGCGTTCATGCGTTGTTACCGTGGGTTGAACGGTTTCGACGCCGACCGCCCGATGACGCCTTGGCTGTATAGCATCGTCGTTAACGTATGCCGTGACCACTACCGCCGGCGCCAGCGCGAAAACGAGACCCATCGGCGCATGGCCAACGAAAACCGGCGGGGCGTTTCGGTCAGTAACGGTCTGGAGACCAGCGACTTCATCGCGGCGGGCTTGCAGCGCCTGACGCCGCGCGAGCGCATGGCCATCGTGCTATGCGACATGGAAGGGCTCTCATCAAGCGAGGCGGCAAAGGCCATGGGTTGCGCCTCGGTCACGGCGCGGATCCTCGCGGCTCGGGCCCGTAAGAAGATGTACGCTTTCT
>PUMX01000506.1 GCA_003552485.1 Candidatus Hydrogenedentota bacterium | reverse complement strand
GGCTCTACGTGCTTGTAGAAGGCGTCTATGTATTCCTTATCATAGGGTACGTAAACCGGGTTCCAGAACCAGTTGTCCGTTTTCGTATAGAACAGAATTACGTCGTGAATTCGCCCGTGTTGGGCACGGCCTTGTTTCGTGTCGCTATGCGCGCTACTTCGCTTCCAGATAATTTCCGTTCGGAAGTTCCGTGCGCCGAAAACGGCGTCCATAAGCATTTTAAGATAGTGGCTAGCGGTAGGATCGCAATGAAGATAAATGCTTGCCGTGGGTTTCATGACCCGACGCAATTCGACAAGACGCGGGGCCATCATGACCAAGTACGCCAACATGTTATTTGTTCCCAGGAAGGTGCGGAACGCCTCAAGACAACGGCCCGTTGGCCCGCCTTGCGTGACTACATCCCCGTATACGGATTCCGCCTCTTGCGTCCACGTCCACGTATCCTCAAACGCCTGGATTTGGCTTTCGGCTTTGCTCCCGTCCTTTTCCGCAAACAGCACGTTGTAACTTGCGTTCGAATTGAATGGCGGGTCCAGATAGACAAGATCAACCGATTCATCTTTTACGTATTGGCGCAGGAGTTCGTAATTGTCCCCGTAGTAAAGCACGTTGGGCGCGTCCGGCATTGTCCCCCTCCCTGTTCAACGGTTGCCGTTTTGCGCCGCTATTCTACGTAGCCAGATTTTTGAGATCCAGCCCCGGCCTTGATTGATGGAAGCCAAACCCTACCAATTCACGCGGTCCATGGGGTTGGCGCATGCGCCGTTGGGATGCAATCACGTGTTGCTCATGACCGCCTCCCGCGCCAAACCCGGCGCAAGGCGCGGGAAACAACGCTTTGTGTTGGCTTGTGTGGAGTTGTGTTGGCGGGGCCGGTATGTTTTCCTTCCTGTTCGCGTGGCGGACGTTGCAAGGCCTCGAAGGCCGCGCCCGTTGCTTTGGCCGCTTCATGGACGGCCTCAAGTCTGCTACTCTGATTTTTTGGTCATGGCAAAGATACTCTCTTTGCTGTGGCAAGGCCTCATGAGGCCGCCTCTTCTATATTGCCTTAACCGGCTTCATTGCCGGGGTTGGCCCATTGCGCCCGCTCATTGATCCACGCTTCAAGATCCGATTCACGAACACGCCAATGATACGTGTCTATCTTGACGCCGGGGAAGCGGCTCTTCCTGTTCCGCACACAGCTTTCCGTTATATCTCGAAGGTTGGCGTTTCGTGGGGTGATGGATTATTCCTTCGGGCCAGCGGTGACACTTTAGGAGGGTGGGGTCATCTGCGTCGGGGACCGCGGCGGCGTTGGTTGGGACGTTTTCGTTTTGAGGTGTTCCGGTTCTTGCCTTGCTCGCTGCTGGCTGGCGCCAGTTCGGCAATGCGTTGCCGGGAGGGTTTGACGGCGCGGGCGTGCTTGTCTTCCCATGAGGTGTAGCTGGCGCAGCGGGGGCATTGGGACACGCTCTCGGCGTGTTCGTCCAGGTAGGTGTAGCCGCAAAAGGCGCAACGCCACAGAAATTGCTTGCCGAGGCCGCGGCGCACGTGCTGGCTGGCGATTTCGGTGTATACCCATATGGCGAGTGCGAAGCCGGCGATGATGGCGCTGTAGACGGCAAGGGCGGTTGTCAGGTTCAGCGGGATCATGGGGCTTCTCCCTCGCGCGTGATGACGAAGGCGCCGTGTTGGTCAACGGCTTCATCGTCCCGCGGGGTAAAGCGGTAGCGCAGCAGTTGGCGGGCGATCTGCGCGGTCAGCTCAGGATCGCCTTCATGGGGCGTCAGCACTTCTACGACGCGGCCGTCGGCGTTGACGCGCAGCACAAATGACAGCGGTGGGAACGCTTGATTGTCGAGGCCCCACAACGCGTCGAGCGGCGGAGCGAATATGAGTTGGCGGTCGTAGGGCTCCCCCAGCCATTCGACGTAGGCTTCGAATCCGCGCGCGGGACGGCTCACGACCTCGATGGAGCGGCTTGGTTCTTCGTCGAGCCAATCCCATACGAAGGGCAATCTGGTGATGGCGTCTCCGACGCGTTCGAGTTCCGCGCCAAAGCGGGCCCAGGAATCCTGTGGCCGTCCCGCGGTGTGCTGCCGGTAGCGCGTGCGGACTTCGAGCCCGCGCTCGCGTATGCGGAGGCGGTCAAGTTCGGCGAATTCGAGTTGCGGCAGCTCGATTTGCGGCAGCGCGGCGTCGGCGCTTGAACCGTCGCCGAGAGTTTCGAACCGGTGGTTATCCCGCAGCCGGCTGGTCTCGCGCAGCTCATCAGTGGAGGGCAACCGCAGCCGGGGTTGTGGCGCCGCTCCCAAGGGCTGATACGTGCGGGAATCCACGATTTCGACATCGAAGTACTCGATCTCATTGCGGGGAAAATACACGCCAATGGAGAACAGGGTAACCATGGACAAGTGAATCAGCAGTGAAACAGCCATTGCCCACAGGAATACGCGATTACCGCCCATGATGGGCCTCTCAGTCCTCCTCCTCGCCGGTGGGTTGCGCGGCAATCCCATAGCGGGTTATTCCGAGGCTATTGGCGATACCCAGTACTTCGACGAACCGGCCGTGTTCGAGGCGGGCGTCGCCCCGGAACAGTAGCCGCACATCGGGCTGTTCGGAGCGGCGTTCGGCCAACACGCGTGAAAGCTCTTCCATGCTCTGCACGGGCACATCGTCCACGTAGATGGGCCCGCGGTTTCCTGGCCCGCCGGATCCGTGGGCCAGCGTAATGGTCATATCCCGCTGTTCGAAGGTTTGCGCGCCGCGGGCTTGGGGCATCTCGATTTGGATCGAGGCCTGAACCACGAACGTGGCGGACAGCATGAAGAAGATCAGGAGCTGAAAAACCACATCGATGAGGGGCGTCAAATCGACACTGGCGCGGGTCTTGCGCCCTCCGTCTTGGCGTTTGAATTTCATCGCGCGCCCTCCGTCACAACGCGAAGGATTCGCTGGCTGGGGCGTCTAGATCTCATATTCTCCCCGGTCCTTCGTCAGGAGTTCCACCAATTCGGAAGAGCTGAGTTCCATCTCAAGGATCATGTTCTCCACGCGGGACACAAAGTAATTGTAGACCACTAGCGTCGGAATCGCCACGGTCAGGCCGGCGGCCGTGGTGACCAGCGCGTTTCCGATGCCTTCGGCAAGGTCGGATGGATTAACTTGCCCCTCCCGGTGTTGAATCTCGGCGAACGCCTTGATCATTCCCGCCACTGTGCCTAACAAACCAAGTAGGGGCGCGATGTTGGCGCATGTAGCCAAGCCTGACATGTAGCGTTCGAGCCGCGGAATCTCGAGGTGGCCCGCGTCTTCGATGGCCTCGCGGATGTCTTCTTTGCTTCGGTTATGCTTTAGAATGCCGGCCTTCATAATCCGCGCGATGGGTCCATCCGTCTCGTCGCAGATTTCGACGGCTTCCTGCGTGCGGTTTTGCCGGAGCACCGTGCGCATGTTATCCATGAATTCGCGGGTGTCGATTTTGGCGCGGCGCAGGGTAAAGAAACGCTCGATGGTAATGGCCAGCGCCACCACGCTGCAGAACATAATCGGGAACATTAGGATGCCCCCGCGGAAAATGATTTCGTAATAATCAGACACGGACTGCAGGCCTCCTTCTACCACTTAAATGACCACTATTCACCACACCACACTGCGTTAACGCTGGGCGCTACTCTGCAATGGGCCCGCGTCAAACATGCTGAGTGTAAGAACGCCGCCAGGGGTGATGACAGATGACGCAATTAGCTCACTTCATGTGTGTCGTCGGCATGGATGATGCGTCGTCGCTCATGAATTAGTGACATACCAACGTTCCCAGCCCGCGCACCGTGAAGATCTCGAGGAGCAGGGAATGCGGGATCCGCCCATCAATAATGTGGGTCTTGCGGACGCCGTAATCCAATCCTCTCAAGCATGCTTCGACTTTTGGGATCATGCCGCCAGCGATGACGCCCTGTTCGCGCAGGGATGTGACTTCTTTGTACCTTAACTGATGAATCAACGAGTCGGGTTCATTCATGTCCCGCAATAACCCTGGGGTGTCCGTTAGGAACACGAGTTTTTCGGCCTGCAACGCGGCGGCGACCTCGCCAGCCGCGGTATCGGCGTTGACGTTCCAGGTGTTGCCTTCGCCATCGGTCGCTATGGGCGCGATGACGGGGATGAAGCCCGCTTCGCAGAGTACGTCGATCACCTTCGAGTGCACGCCGGTGATCGCGCCGACGTGGCCAATATCCACCGACCCATCCACGTCAATCTGTTTCGCGTGCAAAAGGTTGCCGTCTTTTCCCGTCAGGCCGACCGCGTCGCCGCCGGCGGTATTGAGAAGGCTCACCAACTCCTTGTTGATATGGCCGGCAAGCACCATTTCGACGACGCGCATCGTCTCTTTGTCAGTAATCCGCAGCCCATCGTGAAAGCGTGACTCCACCCCGAGTTGGTCGAGCGTCCGGTTTATGGCGGGCCCGCCACCGTGAACCACCACGGGGTTCATGCCCACGTAGCGCATGAGAACAAGATCTTCCGCGGTGCTCTTACGCAGCACGGGGTTCTCCATGGCGCTGCCGCCATACTTGATGACGATTGTCTTGCCTTCGAATTCGCGTATGTAAGGCAACGCTTCGACAAGAGTGGCGGCCTTTTGGATGAATTCTTGTATGGTGGCTTCCTGCATTTTCACGATCGATAGTCCGCATTGATTCGGACGTACTCATAGCTGAGGTCCGACGTCCAGAATTCCGCTTCGCCGTCTCCGCTTCCTATACACACTTGTAGCGAAAACGACGGCCGTTTCATGATAGCCGCCGCCTCTTCTTCGGAAAAGGCCGCGCCACATCCGCGTTCCATCAACGCAACGCCGTCAATGTTTATACTCAGCTCCGACGGATCCAATGCAGCGCCCGAATATCCGGCGGCGCACGCAATACGGCCCCAGTTGGGGTCTTCGCCGAAGAAGGCCGTCTTACACAACTGCGACACGCCAATGGCCCGGGCTACGCGTCGCGCATCGTCGGTCGTTGCGGCTCCCGTCACGTGAATGGTTACGAACTTGCTCGCTCCCTCACCATCGGCGACTATCTGGCGCGCCAGCTCCTTACAAACGGCCGTCAATGCCGTTTCGAACTGGCCGCATTCCGGCGTCCCTGCCTCGATTGGGCTGGCATTTGACTGGCCGTTAGCGAACATCAACACCGTATCATTCGTACTCGTGTCGTTATCCACACACATGGCGTTGAATGAGGCGTCAACGGCTTTTCTCAACAAAGCGTCCAAAAGGCGGGCGTCAATTCGAGCATCCGTCGTAAGAAAAGCAAGCATTGTCGCCATGTTGGGGGCAATCATACCCGAACCCTTGGCGATAGCGCCAATACGCACCGGCGCCCCATCAAGCGAGATTTGCACGGCGAATTCCTTGGGGCGAGTGTCGGTCGTCATGATGGCCTCGGCGGCGCGTCCGCTTGCGTCCAGCGCCAATGCGGCGGCGGCGGAGCGAACTCCCGCCTCGATGCGGTCCATCGGCAGCGGAACGCCGATAACGCCTGTGCTGCATACCGCCACACCGTTGGCCGAAAGGCCGAGAGTCTCGCCCACCAACTCCGCCGTAG
>PUMX01000235.1 GCA_003552485.1 Candidatus Hydrogenedentota bacterium | reverse complement strand
GAGCAGGTGGCGGCGCGCTTCGACCGAGACGCTCGGGAACGAGCGGCCTCCCTCCTGACGGGGGGCGGAGAGACCGGCGGCCATCGCCTGGACCGCTTCGTCCGGGAGGGTGGGTTCATGGTGACCACCGGCCAGCAACCGGCACTCCTGGGCGGACCGCTCTACGTTCTCTTCAAGGCCTTCACGGCGGTGGCGCTGGCACGCCGGATGGAAGAGGTGCTGGAGCAGTCGGTGCTTCCCGTCTTCTGGGTCGGCTCCGACGATCACGACTGGAATGAGGCCCGCAGCACGTGGCTCCTGGATTCGGAGAATGAGGCGGTGGAGTTGGCCCTCCCTCCCCGGGAAGGCCCCTCGCCGGCCCTCCACCGCATTCCGTTGCAGGGCGAAGCGGCCATGGAGGGTGTTCTGGATACCCTCCTGGCCGCCCTCCCGGAGTCCGATTTCGCCGCCCGCTGGCGGGCCGTGCTCCAGGATTCCTGGGGCCGCTCCGGGATCACCCTGGCCGAAGGGTTCGCCGCCCAGTTGGAGGCACTCACCAGCGACGCCGGTCTCTTCCTGGTCCGATCCCACGACTCGAGGTTGCGGGAGGCTTCCCGGCCACTCCTCCAGGCCGAACTCCGGTCCGCCGCGGAGTCGGAGGCGGAGCTCCGGGAGCGTGCCGAGGCGCTGGAGGCGGCGGGGTACGAAGCGCAGGTCCCCATTGCACCCGGCGCCACCAACGTCCTCCTGGACGGGCCCGAGAGCCGGGACCGCATCCTCCGGCAGGCGGAGGGAGGAGGTCTGACCCTCAGGGGCCGCGACGACCTCCTGTCCGACGACGTCCTCTCCGGAGGGAGCGACGGCGCCCTGACCCCGAATGTGCTCCTGCGGCCGGTGGTGGAAGCCCACCTCTTTCCCACCCTGGCCTATGTGGCCGGTCCCGGCGAAGTAGCTTACTGGGCGCAGCTGTCGCCGGTGTTCGAGTGGTGCGGCCAGTCCATGCCCGTTGTGTATCCGCGGGCAAGCGCGGTGATGGGACCGCTTAAGGTGTGGGAGCTGTTACAACGTTACGACATAACGCCTGATGACTTGGACCAGCCGCAAGAGCCGCTGATAGACCACGCGTTGGCGTACGTTAACCGCACGACGCCGCTTATCGAGACCATCGCGAGTAAACGGACAAACATGATTGAGGAGCTCCGCGCCTTGGAGGCGGCGTTGCGCCACAAGCATCCGCCGGCGGGGGACATGGCGGCAGCGCTACAGCGGTCAGCAGCGCGGTACTTGGACCGTATTGAGGCGGAAATCTTGCGGGCGGACCAGCAGCAGGTGGATACGGTCAGCCGCCACATATCCCGAGTCAAGGCCTGTTTCTATCCATGGCGACGCCCGCAGGAACGAATGTATACTGTATACTCTTTCCTTTTCAGCCATGGATATCCATTGATGGAACGTTTGTTGAATGAACTGGATGTCCGGAACGAAACTGCTAACAGGGTAGTGTTGTGAGTGTAGACGTGTTGGCCATAGGTGCCCACCCCGACGACGTTGAGGCAGGGGTCGGCGGCATCCTTGCGATCCTTCACCAAAGAGGTTACAGCGCCGGTATTCTTGATCTTTCGCGGGGCGAGCTGGCTTCACGGGGAAGCGCGGAAGAGCGGCAAGGTGAAGCGGAGGCGGCTGCACGTTGTCTGGGGATCACCATGCGAATTAATGCGGGCTTGCCCGATGGCGCAATAGAGAACACCCCGGCGCAACGCCGCGAACTCGTGCCGCACATTCGCGCTTTCAGGCCCCGTGTGATCCTTGCGCCGATGGATGGAGATCGACACCCCGATCATACGGCCAGCCATGCGCTCGTGCGAGACGCCAATTTCATGGCCGGGCTCACCCGGATTGATACAGGTCATGAGCCATGGCGAGCGCCAAAGCTTGCGTACTACCGCGTGCATGGCGGCGCAGGCGTTCCCGAGGTAGTCGTTGATATCACGGATGGCTTCGATACGAAGATCGAAGCCATGAAGGCCTATGCCTCACAGTTCTACAACCCATCCTATCCCGGGGTTCCCACCTATGTGGCGTCGCGCGAGTTCTGGGAATGGGTGGAAACGCGAGCGGCGCACTGGGGACATCGAGTTGGAGTGAAGTACGGTGAGCCGCTATTTGTTGACGGTCCCGTGAAGATGACCGCGCCCCCGGGTATCGAGGAGGAACGATGATCATTGGCGTCACGTGCCATCCGTCAGCGGGCGGGAGCGGAATTCTTGCCACGGAACTGGGCATCGCGCTGGCGGAGCGCGGACATACCGTCCATTTTGTTACGTTCGAACCGCCGTTCCGTTTACAAGAGTTTCGCGACAACATATTCAGTCATTACGTGCAGTTACCCTCGTATCCTCTTTTCCGTTTTCCGCCGATGTCCCTGGCGCTTGCCACAAAAATATCAGAGATTGCCGAAGAGTTCAGCGTACAGATCTGGCACGCGCATTACGCCATACCACACGCCGCCTGCGCGCTACTCGCGCGCGACATGATGTCCGCAGAGAGCCGGTTTAGGGTCGTCACCACCTTGCATGGCACTGACATCACCCTAGTCGGCAGCGACCCTTCCTTCTACCGTATTACCAAGTACGCCATGGAACAGAGCGAGGCGGTCACCGCTGTATCGGACTGGCTCAACGCTGAAACACGGCGCGAGTTCAATCTCGACAAACCAGTGCGCACCATCCACAACTTCTTGGACGTCTCGAAGTTCGACAACCATACGCCGTGCCGCGAAAAGCTGGCGTCGCCCAATGAAAAGATTATTATGCACGTGAGTAATTTCCGGCCCGTGAAGCGGGTAACGGACGTTGTTCGAGTCTTCCGGCGCATCAATGAGGAGATTCCATCGCGCTTGATCATGGTCGGCGAAGGCCCCGAGCGCATGTCGGCCGTCGGCGTGGCTAAGCAACTAGGCATTGCGGATCGTATTAAGTACCTTGGCAACCAAGAGAATATCGAGAGCCTGCTACCCTGCGCCGATCTCGTGATTCAGCCCAGTGAACACGAAAGCTTTGGTCTGGTGCCGCTCGAAGCCATGGCGTGCTGCGTGCCCGTGGTCGGCACCAGGAGCGGCGGCATCGTGGAAGTCATCGAGGACGGGGTCACCGGTATTTTGTGCGAAGTGGGCGACATCGACGCCATGGCCACTCGCTCCATCGCTATTCTCAGTGATCCCGAGGCCGCGCAGAGGATGGGCCAGATGGGGCAGCACCGCGTGCGCGAACGGTTCTCCCGGGACCGCATTGTCGGCCAGTACGAGGCTCTGTACGAAGAGTTGATAAGCGCGCCAGTAGCGGTAAAGTAGCACGCGAGGATGCGCTTTGCGCGCGGCGGCGGCCGCCAGAATTCACTATTGGGTCGTGAGGCCGCGGAGCGCGTCAGTGCGGACGAGAATGAGATAGGTCACGATACGTACGGCTGCAAGCGTGAACAGAGTGAGCCGCAGACCGAGGTCATTCTCGATAAACCACGCGAATAGGGCCATCATTAGCCCCATCATGAACACGCGCCCCATGGCGAGTGGAACCTCCCAGGCGCAAAGGTACTCGATACGCTCCGACGGATCCGTCGCGCATCGGTTGATAGTGTCGAGCCGCAGGCTGAAGTGGGGAATTCCGAAAAACGGACCCGCCACGGACCGCATGAACCCAAACGCGACCAACGTTATCACCGAAAGCTCCCAGGCAACCACTATGCCGGCTACGAGTAGAATAATGACGCCGGTGAGCATGAACCATTTTCGCGAGTGCGGCCGGATGATCCTTCCCAGCGTGTAGGCCGTTATGATGCTTGTGATGGCTTGGAACGAGGCGAATCCGCCGACGTTCACCTCGTTTTCCGTTTGCATATACATAATCAAGCCCAGAAGGAAAGCGAGGATCGTGAATGATCCAGCCATACTCGCCGACGCCAGCATGATGAGGCGCCAATCCCGTTGATCCTTGCCTGGAAACAAGGCGCGGCGGATACGAAAGGGCCGCCTGACATTGTCCTTCGGCATTTTGAAGCTGAGGACGAAACATGCCGCGTAAAGGAGAATGGCGAGGAAGAAGACAAGGTGGTAGCCCAGCAACCGGCCTGGGGCGAGGAAGATCACAGCGCTGCCGACAATCGGGGCCAACAAGCGGAAAGCGCCGGTGGTTGATTGCAGGAGTCCGAAATAATACTCACGGACTCCGGGCCGGGTCACATCAAAATTGAAGGTGTTCGCGCCAGCGTAGAATACACCCCACGTTACGCCCAGCAACGCGCCCAAGGGGACGGCGTAGTCAACGGACCGCTCCTGCAGTAGAAGGAGAGCGCCGTAGTAGCACGCGTTGAGTACAAGCCCCAATCGATAGACGTGAAGGCGGTCGTAGCGTTGCGCGTACCATCCCGCCGCCAGGAAGAAGAACGGTGTAACCGCATACAGGGCCAGGTAGTGCATGCACACCACAAAGAAGCTGAGACTATTGATCCAGAAATATACCCCGACGAATATGGAGCACAGCGCTTCAGCGGCGTGGTAAAGGCCGTGAAGCGCAAGAGCGATCCACGCGGTGTGATGCAGTTTTCGGTCAGACATAGCGCTCGGAAAGGATTCACCGCAACCCGTAGAAAGAGACAGACCACCCCATTAAACCCGGTCTGTATATGCCGCGATTCGTAGGTGGGGCAGGGAAGACCCAACATGCTCACGTCACTATAGCCCATGCCCGCCGCTGTTTCAATTGAGGCACTGCCGCGTTAGGAATTCTCCGCCGTTCCTACGCGCTTGCCGCGCCGTCTTAGCGCCAACCAACTGCCCGATCCCAGCAGCAACGCCACGGCTGCAAGAATAGCGGCGAAACCCGTGACGGCTTTCTGCCGCGGCGGATGATACTCCACTTGAAGAAGAGCAGTATCCAGCTCAAGCGGATCAACGGCGGCCTTGCTCAAACGCCAGGGTCCGACTTGCGCCGCGTTGTCTCTGGTAACGGTCGCCGTGTGATCCCGGCCGGCCTCCGGCCATACAAAGCGCAGATCGTACGCCATAGCCGGGGGAGGGGTTTGTTCGTTATAGGCAATGACATGGTCGTTCCAGCGCTCGGCTTGTCCTTCGCGTATAGTCAGTTTCGCACCGTCAACATCAAGCACAGCCTCGGAGAACGGTGATTCTTCAGTCTGAACCGGCGCCGCTGCGCTCAGCGCCTGATCGAGGCGGATCGCCATATCAAAGTCTTCGGGCTCCCAGTGTTCGCCGGTTTCCAGACGCTGGTATTCCAGCAACTCCCCTTCCCGATGCACAGCGGCGTAAGCTGTTCCGTCCCGCCACGTATGAAAGGTGATGGCGGCGGGCAAGGCCGCTGGATACTCGAATATCACGGGTTCATCGCCGGCCGGAACATTCGGCTCGATCCATTCTCGCCTGGCGACATCGCCTTCCACGATCTCAACCAATAGCTTGGGGGCGTCCCCTTCCTCGGGTTCCTCTTCGTACTCGACTAAGGTGACGATTCGCCCGTCTTCAAGCTCCACGCCCGTGCCGGGCAGGAACGCGCCGAACCAGTGCACCACGTCTCCATCCACGGCGCCCCAGCGGGCTGAGTCTATT
>PUMX01000277.1 GCA_003552485.1 Candidatus Hydrogenedentota bacterium | reverse complement strand
GGGATCGGCTTCCCAAACCACTCCATCAATGCTGTCAAGGAGTTCCATGTAACGCTTCTGCGACGCTTGCAATGCAAGCTCCGCCTGAGTCCGGGCAGCGAACTGCCCGATCTGCAAACCTATATCGGAGAGAATGAATGCCAACTGGTCGTCGCGCTCGCGGGTTTCCGTGGTATACAGCGCGAGCGCGCCGAATACAGTGTCGCCGTCACTGATCGGCGCGAAACAGGCCGAACGAAGCCCAGCCTCACGTGCGGCTTCCTGGCGCTTGTACAGGGGATCGGAGCTTACGTCGCCGAGCCAGCGCGATGCGTTCGGCGCGCATATCTGATCTGGAACAGCTTCGCCGAAGTGAAGCGCTCGCTTCTGAGCGCGTTGGATGAAGTGTTGCATAGCCGGGCGTTCCGCTTGGCCGTAAGCCGCGGCCAACTGAAACGTGTCACTGGCTGGTTGTCTTAACCACATCTCCCCCAAGCGCCAGCCAAGACCTTCGCACAACTGCTCGAGCGCCGGCGCCGCCAGATCCTCCATGGCGCTCGCGTCGGCAATAGTCCGTGTCACCCGAAACTGGGTATCCTGCCAGCGATTGCGTCGCGCGCGCTCGGTTATGTCTCGGACGATCGATACAAAGCCAATGGGATTGCCCTCGGAATCGTTGCGCACCGCCGTCGATATCTGCGCCCGAATTTCTTGCCCATCTTTCCGCTGCTGGACAACTTCGCCCTGCCAACGCCTTCTTTCAAGCAGTGCAGCGGCGTCGTAAACGGCGCCACATTCGTCAGGGAAACGGGGCGGCAATAATGCGGGCAGGGGCTGGCCCAGCGCTTCTTGCTCACTCCAGCCGTACAACTGCTCAGCGGCGGGATTCCAACTCCGAATCCGGAATTCGAGGTCGGTGGATATGACGGCGTCAGCGACTTGCTCGAGAAGCTGTGCGAGGTATGCCCGTTCCTCTGCGCTCTTCCTCTTTTCTTCCCGCAGCCGCCATTGATTTAGCACGGCGTTGATGATATGCGGCAAGCGTTGCAGATGAGCCGGCGATTTTACGACGTAATCAAAGGCTCCCCGCTTCATGACATCAATGGCGATCTTCTCCGATCCCGATCCCGTGACCACGATTACCGGAACGTTCGGAAGCCGTTGGCCCACTTCCTCAACGACTTCCGCGCCTTTGTATCCGAGAATATCGAAATCGCTGAGCACTACGTCATAGGGACCATCGTTGAGGCATGCCACGAATTCGTCGCGCGTAGTGGCCTCGACAAGCTCGAAAGGCGTTTCCGCGTGTTCGAGGGCATGACGCACCAACGAGCGGTCATATGGCGAATCGTCAACATACAGCACACGGATGCATTGGCTCATTGAACGTTCTTCTCCGGCTGGCTCGAGCTTTCTTACCGCACGTGCATCCCCTCATGCAAGTGAAGGCGAAGCGGCTCTGCTAAACCGTGATTGCGCACACACCATTCTGCATAACAGTATGCATTACAAGTGTATAAGCGGCAATCTTACGCGTTCTATCCCCCTTTTGGGAAAAGACGCTTCCCAAGTATCATCGGCGGTTCAGAAAGGTTTATGTAGCGACACGTCTGGACCGACGCCAATCCTCGGGAGTAAACTGGTTCTGTTCTTTCGAGGGAGCGGCCGACAAATTGTCCGCTTTTTCGTTATCGTAACACATTAAGCCGTAGCGAAGAGCCAAGTGTTGTGCGAACGATGAATGATCCCAATATGATCTATCCCCATACGCTTGGCGGCGTGCAAGTATGGATTGGTCCGCTGGGGGTACAACGAATCGAATTGACGTCGCGTATCCCTGTGTCTAGGGCGCGCCCGCCAGATAACACAGACGGCGCGAGCGTGGCTCTTTGGCGGGCGCTCGAACGGTATTTCAGTGGCGAACGCGAGGAGTTCGAAGCAGTTCCCCTGGACCTTGCGGGCCATACCCCTTTCCGGCGGGCCGTATGGAAGGCGGCGCGCCGCGTTGGCTGGGGGTCAACAGTAACCTACGGAACACTGTGCGCCGCCATGGGCCGTGACCTCCGGTCGGCTCGCGCGGTAGGCCAAGCCCTGGGCGCGAACCCCATCCCAATCATTATCCCGTGTCACCGGATTCTTGCAGCGGAGGGTAAGCTGGGCGGGTTCTCCGGCGGACTGCCTTGGAAGCGGGCGTTGCTCGAACTGGAAGGTCCCCCCCTCAACAATTGAAGACTAAGCCTGGACGATTGTAGAAAACCTAACGCTATTCCCCGCTTTTCTCTAAGAGATCAGCTATCGAGCGTTCGTGATCGACCGCTGCCGGCGCGCTCAGCATCGCGCCGGTTACGGAAGCGCCCGTGGCTTTGAGGAAGGTTCGTCGATCCATGTTATAGCCCCCCTTTTCGATGGCTTCCATGGCGCTGATGAATTTGCAACCGGCGGCTCAATGCGCGCGTGCGGTCCGCCGTTGCTTCAGGAGCCACGCGATAGCTTTGGGGTCGCTGTAAGCGGGATCCCAAGCGTTATGCGCGGTGTCCTTAAACTCTGTGTACTTCACAGCGCCGCCAGCGGCTTTGACAGCATCCACCATGCGACGTGATTCGCTCGGTAATACCGTGGCGTCATCTTCGCCGTGAAACGCCCATATGGGCACACGCGCGAGCCGTTCCGCGTCGCTTTCGAAGCCTCCTCCGCATACCGGCATGAGCGCGGCGTACCGTTCCACATTCATCGCTCCGAGTATCCATGCCCCGTAGCCGCCAATCGAAATGCCCGTGAGATAGACGCGGTCCTCCTCGATGGGAAACTCGTTCAAGGTAGCCTGGAACACCGCCTCGACGTGGTCGATGGCTGCATCCCAGAACACCTTGGCGGGACACTGGGGCATGGCGACAATCACGGGAAAGCGATCCGGCCAGCGGCGCAATGCGCGGCCCAACCCGGGATCCGTGGGTTGGAGACCATCATCGCCGCGCTCTCCCGAGCCGTGGAGAAAGAGAATGAGCGGCCACTTCTCACCGGGATTATATTCGCGCGGGAGGTAGACAGCGTACCGCCGCCCACCGGCGTCTGCGGTAAGCCTTCGGTTCAAGAACCCCGTCTCGGGCTGCTGCTGTGTCATTTAGCTCCCCAAGTGAGTGGTTGCTCAGAATCCATCGGCGAGCCGCGGTTCAAGCATGCCCGACTCTTCGTCGGACTCGGGAGGCGGAACGTATCGCTCCTCGCGCGGACGGGTTCCGCGGATGAAGGCCTCGCGGAACGAGCCGCCCCGCACGCCGGTGGATTTGGTGATGTTGTGGAAATCGACGCCGTCCGGCACGGGAAAATCCTGCACGGGCTGTCCGTCCAGCACACGAATCATGTAGTCCCGCCAGATAGGCGCCGCGACGCGGCCGCCGGTGGCGTTCATGCCCAGCGGCACGTTGCCCTGGCGATAGCCGAGCCAGACCACTGTGGTGTACTCGGGCGTATAACCACAGAACCAAACATCGACGCTGTTGTTGGTTGTGCCTGTCTTGCCCGCGCGGGGCCGATCGAGTTCGGCGGTGCGGGCGCCCGTGCCATAAGTGGTTGCCCCTTCCATCAGGTACGTCATGAGGTAGGCCAGATCTTCGCGGAACACGCGCTCGGACTCCGCATCGTTGGTGTAGCGTGTGAAGCCGTCGCGATCTTTAATCTCGGTTACTTTTGTGGGTTGATGGCGCACGCCATAGTTGGCGAAGGTGCTGTACGCCACAGCCATATCATGCACCGTGACAGGCGCGGTGCCCAAGGCGATCGTCAGGCCCACCGTGTCTGGAATAGGCGTCGTGATGCCGGCGCGTTGCATATAGGAACGCACCACCGGCATGCCCATCTGTTCCGTGAGCTTGACGGAGACAATGTTGATCGAATCCTCGAGAGCGGTGCGCAGCGTGACGGGCCCTTCAAACCGGCCCGTAAAATTGCGAGGCGCCCACACCCGGCCGATGGCGTCTCTTCGGGCGAAAGGTTCATCAACCACAATGCTCGCAGGGGTGCGCCCCTGCCCATCTTCGGCGGCGTCCAAAGCGGCGGCCCACACGAAAGGTTTAACGGCGGAACCAGCCAGCCGCTGCGCCTGCGTGACTGTATTGTACTTCTCGTGGGTCCAATCGCGGCCGCCCACCATGGCGCGAATCTTTCCCTCATGGCCCGGACGGTTGTCGATGGTGATTAGACCGCCGGAAACGGGTCTGAATTCGTCTTCGCGGCCGCGGGCGGCGAGGAATTCCTTCTTTTCTTCGTCGAATTCATCGAGGGCTTTCAACAGCGTTTCCTCGGCCGCCCGCTGCATGCGCATGTTGACGGTCGTGTACACCTCGAGGCCCTGCTCGAATACCTCTTCGGCGCCCATGCCGAGATTGCGAAGAAGATACCGTCTGACTTCCTCAACGAAATACGGCGCCTTAAACCGGTTAGGGCCTCTTTGCTCGGCGCCGCCGCGCTCGCCTTCGGGAACAAGCACATCCTCGAGCTGTTCTTCGAGGGCTTGTTCATACTGCTCACGGCTGATGAAGGCATTTTCAAGCATTTGCCAGAGCACGGTGTCTCGAAGACGAAGCGCGTTCTCTGGGTAACGGAACGGTTGGTTGTTGTTTGGGGCGCGCGCGAGGCCCGCAAGCAACGCGCTCTGCGCGATGGTAAGGTCGCGGCAGCTCTTGCCGAAGTACTGTTGCGCCGCCGCCTCGACACCGTGGGCGCTGATGCCCAGAAAAATCTGGTTCAGATACAGTTCGAGAATTTCATCCTTGGTATACTCGCGTTCGAGTTGAAGCGCAATGATGGCCTCTTCGATTTTCCGCTGGATGGTGCGCTCGAAGCTGACGCCCGTCACGTCCACGTTGCGGACCAATTGCTGCGTAATCGTGCTGCCGCCGCGGATACGGCCCGTGCGGACCATGTACAGCGCGGCGTTCACAATGGCGTCGGGCCGCACGCCGCGATGCTCGTAGAAACTGTTGTCTTCCGTGGCCATAAAGGCCTTGAGCAGGTGCAGCGGCATCTCGTTCAGCGGCACAAGCTGACGTGCTTCGGTGGTGAATTCGCCAAGCTGTTCGCCATCGGCCGAGTATACCCGCGTACCGACCTTGGGCCGGAAGTCGTCGAGCATCGCAATGGTCGCCTTAGCATCCTCGAGCACAAAGATGAAGAGTCCAATGCCCGTCCCAATGCCCGCCGCCGCGACGAGCATCATCAAAAAGAACAGGCCCCCACACCCCCCGCGTTTTGCCGGGGGCGGTCCGTTTGTTGGTGTTTTCTTAGACGCCATGAGCTTACTCTATCAGGGGTTCTTGATAAGGCGCAAAAATTGGCAAACTATTGACACAACGTGTGCGAGGCGCGAACCGCCTTTTGGGCAAACGCGCGCACCCGCCTTCTGGTAGACAGTCGCCGCACGCGAATCATTCATTCCTGCGAACAACTCCGCGCCCGCCAAGCGGCCGTCCACTTCGGCCAGATGCGGGGCACCGCCACACATAATACGCATTGGGCCGCAAGCGCGCGCATCAAGCCGTCTAAGATCTTACCGGAGATGGTATTGTCCTGCCATTTGCGATCTTACCGAAACCAAGGAGGTTGGCAGTGGCAGGAGAACGGACATTGAGCACATT
>PUMX01000171.1 GCA_003552485.1 Candidatus Hydrogenedentota bacterium | reverse complement strand
ATAATAGGCGCGCGCCGGATCGAGCATCAACAACTGGACCACGGCGGCCCGAGCTTTCGATGCGAACAACGCGGCAAGCAGCTCGTTCGGCGCAAGGCTATGCGGCAGAGTCGTCATGATTGCCGTATATTACATCAGAGTATTCGTTGAATTGCAAACAAAGACATCTGCAATGATTTTACCGACGTTATTTTGTCGTCGATATCGCCGTGTTGGGCCAGTTTATAGCGGCAGGTTGCGTTCTTTGTGACACATTTTAGGCATTATAATACTCGAATCACGTATCGCACCGCAGGTTTTCTTCGTCGGTTTGGGAGCGTTACGAAACGATTCAATGGTCCCGTCCGTTCGACCCCTCACATGAGCCTGCGTGGCGATTGACGTGCGTCAAACGGATGCCGATGTGGTAGAATAATTGATGGAGGTGAAGCCAATGCGAGCAATTATGGTGACATTAGCATGTGCGCTCCTAACCGGATGCGGCCTGGACGTGTTGACATCGACGGCCATTACCGGCGAATTGCAGCGCGAGAACGTCGAGCGGTTAACGGAAACCACGGACGCCGTCGAGCAGCAGACCGCGCGGTGGCAAGTGAACCAAGCGATTGCCGCATACCGCGCGGAAAAGGGTGAGAATCCGCCATCCTTAGAGGCGCTCATTCCTGAGTTTCTCGCCGAGGTTCCGAAGGGGCCCGACGGTGAACCGCTTGCATACGATCCGGCGACGGGCAGCGTGGGCGAGGACACTCAGGCCCAAGCGGACGACCGCCAGACAATGGAAGAAATCTACCAGGCCATCAACCGTTACGGACGCCAAACCGGTTATTACCCGCCGTCGCTGGACGCGCTCGCGCCGAACTATCTATCTGAACCGCCGCGCACAACCGACGGCCGCGAGTTCTTGTACAATCCGCAGACAGGCGCGGTCGCTCATCCCGACGCCGTGCGGCAACAGGCGCCTCAGCATCAGCGCCAGCAGCAGCGCCGCCCGGATGGCGTTTCGCCCATGGTGGACGGGATGACTGGCTTGGGCGCGCAACAGGAATTGCAGCGGCAGCGTCACAGCGGGACATCGGCGGCGGGGAGTTATGGCCGCGGCGCCATCGACCGCACACAAGACCAGTATAATCAGCGGCAACAAGAGGCGCTGGACCAACTCGGTTTTTGATCACCGGTCATGCCGTTGGCCGGAGCAAGCCGTATTCAGCGCATCCCTTCTTTCCGCATACGCGAGGCGCGGGGCCGCCGCCCGGTCCCGCGCCAAACTTTGCCCCTCCGTAGGATTGTGCGTAGCCGGGCTTTGATTTGTGGATTTATGTCGTGGGGAAGACAAATGGGTGGCCAAGGATTCAGCGCGCGTAGCGCGTAGACGATATTTTCCGCGACTCCCCCACCAGTCCACGTAGCGCCGCCTTCCAAGCGGCAAGAGCTCACGGCTTTAGTTATGTGCCGACAAGATACCGGCGTTATGTGTGGCAAGGGAACCGCTCTACCATGAACGCGCCGCTGAATTGCGAACCTCCACGTCAGCCGTCGTCGGCGCATCCGCTGAGAAAAGCCTTGATCCGCTCGGCGAGCGCGGCGGTGTCTTTGAGTTCGCACTCCCAGACGATCATCACATCCCAGCCGAGCGCGCGCAGGTTCGCGTGGTGTTCAGCGTCGCGTTCGACGTTGCGCCCGATCTTGCGCCGCCAGTAGTCCACGTTTGTTTTGGGCATGCGCGCGCCGCGTTTGCATCCGTGTCCGTGCCAGAAACACCCATGCACGAAGACGACTTTCCGCCGGCTGGCAAAGACTAGGTCCGGTTTACCGGGCAGGTCGCGGCGGTGCAGCCGGTAGCGATATCCCATATGGTGTATGAGGCGGCGCACCGTTTTTTCTGGACTCGTGTCTTGCCCTTTGACGGCGCGCATGGTGCGGCTGCGTTGTTCCGGAGTGTCGTTGTTGGCGCTCATGATCGGCGGACGATGCAACGCGTGGCGTTCATGCCGCCACGGTCTTGGATTGCGGCGGATTGAGCAGATGCGGTTCGAGCAGGTGAGCCGCAAGATGGCGGACCACCGGCACGACAATCCCGTCGCCGGCCAGGTGATAGGCTTCGTTGTATCTCTGGGGCAGCCGGTACGTGTCTGGCAGGCCCATGAGCCGGGCCGCTTCGCGCGCGGAAAGCAACCGCGTCTTCACGGTTTCGCCATGCACAAGCATGATGGACTGGCGGCTCGAACCGCCAGCGGGCGTGCGCAAGCAGCCCGCGACGCCATCGAATCGCACTTCGGCCCGCTGCGCCTTGCGTCCAAACTTGTCACGGCGGGTGCGTTTGTAGACCGCGCCCACTATGCGGCGCCCGGCGTTTTTCGCCTCGTCCACCTTCACCTGGTTTACCTCGCTCATCATATCGAGGATCCGCCGCGTCTCATCGGTCGAATGCCAGTCCACGCCGGCTGGCTGGTCTTCGATGTGGTCGGCGAGCTCCGTGGTTCGTGGCGGCGGAGTGGGCAGCCTCCACCAGACCCAATGGTTCTTCGCCGCGCGGCTTAGGTTCTTGTGAGCCATTTGAACGGCGCGGGTATGCCACGGATCCATGGGGCAATCCGACATCAGCGCGGCGGGCGGCGGCTCATCTTCGCGCACGGCCACGACGAACAGGCGCGGACGGGACTGCGGCGTGAACAGGGCGGCGTCGATTACCAGGGCTCCATACCGGTACCCCGCCTTGCACAATGCCGCGCCGATAGCGGCGAAGTCTTTGCCTTGATGGGAAGTGAGCGCTCCGCACACGTTTTCGAGCACCACCATCCGCGGCGGCCGTCCTTCGTTGACGAGATCGCCCATCAACGACCAGAACGGCCAGAACGTTCCCGAGCGGTCTCCCTTAAGCCCAGCGCCGCCGCCGGCAAGGGAGAGATCCTGGCACGGAAACGAGGCCCAGGCGAGATCAGCCTGCGCGGGCAGATCCGAAGCCTCGATCCTCCGGATATCTTCCGTTTGCAGGATGTCATCTCCCCAGTTATCTCGATACACCGCGCTCTTCTTGTGATCGAAATCGTTTGCGAACACACAGCGCCAATGGGAACCCAATCCGGCGCGCGCCATGCCGCCGCCAGCAAAGAATTCGTAAAAGGTTCCTATCGCTTTATCCACAGCAGTCTCTTTTTGGAAGCGGCCGCACGATATGTTTGCCTCCCCCATCTCATCACGCAGCGCCAATCAAGGGGGGCTTGTGTGATGCCCTGTTGTTAGAGGCATGATGCCGGAGGCGAGTTCGCGAACGCAACACAGCAGATTGCGTGTCGCGCGCCTTCCTCGATAGGGGCTCAAGGTTTATGCACGCGTTTGACTGTAGCGCGAGCGGCGTCTAGAATACATATCCCGGAGGCAACATCCAGCCCGCCCCCGGGTCACCGGGACATTCCCCGCCAGTACTTTGGAGGCTCCATGCATTACCACGAGGATCGTTTCATCGACGGACTATCCTTCGACGACGTCCTGTTGCGTCCGGAACGCTCGGACGTGCTGCCGCGCGATGTTGATCTGTCTACGCGTTTCACGCGTAACGTCACTCTAAATCTGCCTTTGGTCAGCGCCGCCATGGATACGGTCACCGAAGCGCGCCTCGCCATGGCCATCGCGCAAGAAGGCGGCATGGGCGTCATCCACAAGAACCTGACCTTCGACGAACAAGCCGCCGAGGTGGATCGCGTCAAGCGCTCGCAGGCCGGCATCATCACTCACCCCATCACGCTACGTCCGGAGAACAGCGTGCAGGAGGCCGAGAATCTCATGGCGCGCTACCGGGTGTCGGGCGTGCCAATTACCGATGTGAACGGCCATCTGGTGGGAATTCTCACCAATCGCGATCTGCGGTTTCTCGATGACTACAGCGTGCCTATCGACAAGGTCATGACGCGGGAGAACCTCGTCACTATCCCGCCGGGCACGACGCTGGAACGCGCCAAGGAGTTGTTGCATCAGCACCGCATTGAGAAGCTGCCGATTGTGTCGGAAGACGGCAAGCTCAAAGGGCTTATCACGATCAAGGACATCGCGAAAGCCCGTGATTTTCCGCATAGCTGCAGAGACGAGATGGGCCGGCTTCGCGTGGCCGCGGCCGTTGGCGTGGGCGACGATGAACTCGAGCGCGCGCAGGCGCTGATCGACGCCAAAGTGGACGCGCTCGTGGTGGACACTGCCCACGGCCATAATACCGGCGTGCTCAACATGGTGAGCCGGCTCAAGGAGCGTTTTCCCGCTACCGACGTCGTGGCGGGCAACGTGGTCACAGCGGAGGCGACGCGTGACCTCATCGCCGCGGGCGTGGACGGCGTCAAAGTTGGCGTTGGGCCGGGCTCGATCTGCACCACCCGAGTCGTCGCCGGCGCGGGCATGCCGCAACTTACGGCGGTTCTTGACGCCGTCGAGGCGGCGCGCGAGCACAACGTGCCCGTCATTTCCGATGGCGGCATCCGGTACAGCGGCGACATCGTGAAGGCGCTGGCGGCGGGCGCGGAAAGCGTGATGATCGGAAGCCTCTTCGCGGGCACCGAGGAAAGCCCCGGCGAGACCATCCTCTATGAGGGCCGCACCTACAAGGTGCATCGCGGCATGGGCTCGATTAAGTCCATGCAACGCGGCAGCAAGGCGCGCTATCTCCAGTTCGACGAAGATCACAGCAAACTCGTGCCCGAGGGGGTCGAGGGGAGGGTGCCGTTCCGGGGAAGCCTGTCGGATTATATGCATCAACTCGCGGGCGGCGTGCGTTCGGGCATGGGTTACTGCGGCTGCAGCAGCCTCGACGCGTTGCGCAAGCAAACCACCTTTGTACGCGTGTCCCTGGCCGGCGTGCGCGAAAGCCATCCGCATGACGTCACTATTACTGAAGAAGCCCCGAACTATCAGGTGCTCCGCTAGATTATGCACGGAACCGAACGTCCCGTAGCAGTGCTGGATTTCGGCGCGCAATACAGTAAGCTGATTGCGCGGCGCGTCCGCGAAGCCAATGTATTCAGCTTGATTGTCCCCTACGACATCAGCGCGGACGAATTGAAGTCGATGGACTTGGCGGGAATCATTCTGAGCGGCGGCCCCGCCAGCGTGCTCGCCGAAGGCGCGCCGCGGCCTGACCCTGCCATCTTCAAGCTGGACATCCCCATACTCGGCATCTGCTATGGCTGCCAGTTGCTCGCCCACGAACTGGGCGGCCGCGTCGAACCCGCTGAGAAACGCGAATACGGCATCGCGCATCTCGAACACCAGGATTCGCGGGGGTTCTTCTCGGGCGTGGCCGAATTCACGCAGGTTTGGATGAGTCACGGCGACGCCGTGGCCGCTGTGCCGCCCGGTTTCGAGACCATCGGCTCGACGGAGAATTGCCGCTACGCCGCCATCGCCGACCGCGCGCGCGGGTTTTACGGCGTACAGTTCCACCCGGAAGTCGTACACACGCCACAGGGGCCGCGCATTCTCGCCAATTTCCTGCGCGAAGTGTGTCAATGTCCCGGCAGATGGACCATGGGTTCATTCGTCGAGATGGCTACGCAAGAGATTCAGGAGAAAGTCGGCGACGGCCGGGTGATCCTCGGGCTCAGTGGCGGCGTGGACAGCAGCGTCACCGCGGT
>PUMX01000409.1 GCA_003552485.1 Candidatus Hydrogenedentota bacterium | reverse complement strand
TTTCAAGATCTGCTGCCGAACGCGGCCGTTCAGCGCAAGCAGGTGATCGGCGTCATCGAGGACGTATTCCGTAAGTACGGTTTCGCGCCCATCGACACGCCCGCGCTCGAAGGCCTTGATATTCTGCTGGGCACAGGCGGCGAAGAGACAAACAAGGAGTTGTTCCGCCTGGAATCGCCGGAAGGCGAGCCAATCGCGTTGCGGTTTGACCTGACCGTGCCGTTCGCGCGCCTTTTGGCCCAGTATCCCGCTGAACTCAAGGCGCCGTTCCGGCGTTACGCCATTGGTTCTGTCTGGCGCGCTGACAAGCCGGGGCCCGGCCGGTTCCGCCAGTTCACGCAATGCGATATTGACGTGGCCGGGGCGGCGAGCGTGGCGGTGGATGCCGAAATCATCGCGATCATGAGCGAGATCATGTCGGCTCTTGGCGTTGCGGCCCACGCCGCGCTTATCAATCACCGCAAACTCATCGACGCCCTGCTCGAAAGCGTTGATATCACCGAAGTCGCGCGACAGAAGCACGTGTTGCGCATCATCGACAAGCTAGCCAAAGTGGGCGAGGCCAACGTGCGCCTCGAACTCGGGCCCGGCCGCATTGACGACTCTGGCGACCCGATCCCCGGCGCGAAGCTTGAGGATTCGGTCATCGATCGTATTCTAGGACTTATCGCGGTGACCGGCGATACGCGCAGCGCCGTGGTGGAGAACTTGGCCGCGGCGTTGCCGGACACCGGTCTGGCGAAGCAGGCCCTCGACGATATGCGCGAGCTGGACGCGGCCCTTACGGCGTTGGGAGTAGGCGAGGCAAACGCTCGGTTTACCCCCAGCCTGGCGCGCGGACTGGATTACTACACCGGGCCGGTTTTTGAAATGACGCTGCCGCAGGCGCCGAACCTCGGCAGCGTCATGGGCGGCGGCCGCTACGACGAACTGGTCGCGCGGTTTCTGGATCGGCCTATCCCGGCAACGGGCATGTCGGTAGGCCTTGATCGGTTGCTTTCGGCGCTTGAACACCTCGAAGCCGCGCCGCCGGCCGAACCGCCGGTGCAGGCGCTTATCGTGAGCCTGGGCAATGTGCCGAAAGCCGAGGCGCTACGCGCCGCCAACGAGTTGCGCGTAGCGGGCGTGCGCACAGAACCCTATTTCGGCGAGAAGATGGGCATGCGGCATCAGCTGTCCCATGCCGATCACTATGGGATTCCGGTGGCGGTGATTCTGGGCGAGGATGAGTTGGCCCAGGGCGTGGTGGCGGTAAAGGATTTGTACGCGGGTAAACGCAAGCGAGAGGGCATCGAGGATCGCGAGGCGTATCGGCAGGCGGGCAAAACCGGCCAAGTGACGGTGGCGCGCGCCGATATGGTCCAGCAGGTGAAAGCGCTTCTCGCAGAGGGCCTGTGACCATACAAGCGGACAGGGGAAGCTGTGCGATACCGGGGATTCGCCTAAACACGCTATCATGGGCGAAGCTGTACGGCAAGTCACGCCGCTGACTAGGAAAGGGTAGCGTGTCAGCCTTGGCGCCTGCGGAGCGCGATGGAATTCTGCGCCGCAAACAGCAGGTTTCTTCGGAGGCGTTAGCTGGTGGCGCGTTACGATTACAGGGGCACTTATGTTCGCGTTTCTAAGAGGGAAGGTCAGCCAGAAAGGCCTGCAACACATTGAGCTGGATGTGAACGGGGTTGGCTATGAGCTCACGGCGCCAGACGGCGTGCATCGTAAACTTCGGGTGGGCGACGAGGCCAAGCTGCTCATCCACAGCTACATCCGCGAAGACGCTTTCCAACTCTACGGCTTCCTTCACGAGGAGGAGCGCGCGTTGTTCCGCTCTCTTCTCGGTGTTTCGGGCATCGGCCCGAAGGTGGCGCTGGCGATTCTGTCAAGCCTGAGCGTGGCGCAGTTTGGCACAGCGGTGCTCGAAAACGACGTGACCGCGTTTACGAAGGTGGGCGGCGTCGGCAAGAAGACAGGCCAGCGCATCATCCTCGAAATGAAGGCCAAACTCGGGCAGGATGCCGAACTCAATGCGTTGCTCGGCGAAGGAGGCGCGCCGGAAGCGCCGGACAGCGACGACGTCGTGGCCGCGCTATGCTCGCTGGGATGCACGCTGGGCGAGGCGAAGAAAGCCGCCTCCGCGGCGCGTCAGAGCTTGGGCGACGGCGCCGCGGACGAGGAGCTGGTAAAGGCGGCGTTGCGCACGCTGGCGAAGGTGTAATCTCATGGCCGATGACGAAATCCTCGATCCCATACAAACGCCCGACGACACTGAGGTCGAGGAGCAGATCCGTCCACAGCGGTTGGACGATTTTCCCGGACAGCAGGCGATTAAAGAGAAGTTGTCCATTGCTATTCCCGCCGCAAAGCAACGCAGCGAAGCGCTGGATCATCTTCTGCTCTCCGGCCCGCCGGGTCTCGGCAAGACGACCCTCGCGCGCATCATCGCCAACGAAATGGGCGTCGACATCAAGGCGAGTTCCGGCCCTGTCATCGAACGCCAGGCTGATCTCTCGGCGATCCTCACCAGCCTCGAACAATACGATATTCTGTTCATCGACGAAATCCACCGGCTCAATCATGCTGTGGAGGAGACGTTGTACTCAGCCATGGAGGATTTCGAGGTGGATATCATGCTCGGCAAAGGGCCGACGGCGCGATCCATGAAAATCGGCATCAAGCCCTTTACCCTTGTCGGCGCCACTACCCGCGCGGGCTTGCTCACGCCGCCGTTGCGCGCCCGTTTTGGCGACACCTGCCGTTTTGAATTCTACGCGCCGAGGGACTTGCAGGCGATCATCATGCGGTCCGCGCGCATCCTCAACGCGCCCATAGACGACGAAGGCGCCTTCGAGCTGGCGCGGCGTTCACGGGGCACGGCGCGCGTCGCCAACCGGCTGGTGCGGCGCGCCCGCGACTACGCGCAGGTGAAGGGCGACGGCGTCATCACGCGCGAGATGGCGGTGGCCGCGCTGGATATGCTCCGCATCGACGGACTCGGCCTCGACGACATGGACAAGCAGATCGTGCGCACTGTCATCGAGAAGTTCAGCGGCGGGCCGGTCGGTCTGAACAGTCTGGCGGTCGCCATTGGTGAAGAAGCGCGCACGCTCGAGGAAGTCCACGAACCCTACCTGATCCAACTCGGTTTCATGAAACGAACACAACAGGGCCGTGTCGCCACACCGGAAGCCTACCGCCACTTCGGCCTCACCCCGCCGGAACCGCCCCAAGGCGCGCTGTTTTAGAAAATGAGGGGCGGCGCCTGGAAGATTGCGTTAATCCCCGGGATTTGGCAGTCTGGCCGGGAACAGTGCTCAACCGAAGGTTTATCGATTCTCGCCTGAACCGGCTGGGTCAGACGCAGCAACCTAGAAGGATATGCATGATGCGCGCAAAAGGTATGTGGTTGACAGCCCATTTGTTGGTGTTCCTTGTTGCGTGGAGCGCTCATAGCGAGGCTGGAGCGCCTATCGTCGTAGGAGAGCGCGACATCCATGAGGCGGTTCAAGAAGCGCCCCCGTATTCAACCCTGATATTCGATCGAAGTAGATCGTACACCCTAAGCGAGCCTCTCTTGATCGACAAACCGCTCACGTTGCGGGGGCTTAACGCCCGCTTGCCGGATGATCTGGCCGGGACGCCGCTCATATTTGTCACCGCTGAAGGTTTCAAGATCTCGGATTTCGAATTACACGGCAATACGGACACATTGCCGGAGGACGAGGGGCGATGTTCCCTGCTGGTTATTTCGGCAGGCGACTTTGTTGTGCAAAACGGATTAATCACCAATAGCACCCAGCACGGCGTGCTGATCTCCAGCTCGCTATATCATCGGCCGCAGACATTCTTGGAACGATGGGGCGGAGCGGACAGTCCGTCTATCGAGTCGGGCGTTGTCGAAAATGGTGTTGTGCGGGATCTCATCACCCGGGGAGTTTCCCGTGATGGCGTGTCCTTAACCGGACGTAACGGAACCGTCCGTCACGTTCTCATAGAGAACATCCGTGGCTTTGGCCCTTCTGACCGGGGACCGGTTGAAGTAGCCGACGGCAGTGAAAACGTCACGGTTCGCAATGTATACGCCGAGGATGTCGCGTACGCGTTGGACATCATGCATGATCATGGCGACCAAAACGGCGACACGGAGATTAACCTGAACCATCATGCGGAAAACATTCACGCGGTGCGATGCCGATGGGTTGTGCGAACGAGAAACCGCCCCTTGGGGCACGTTGGCCTCACGTTGCGGGACATCACCGCGGAGAATTGCGATACGCCGGTACAGGTTTCAAACATTGCCGGGGTAAGGATCGACGGCGTCCGTGTAATCGATCATGAGGGCGACGGACCGCTCTTGGATATATCGAACGTGCGGGGCCTGGAACTCAGCAACGTGTCTTTGCTCGGCGGCGCGCTCCCTGATCCTCCCATTTATATCCGAGACTCCAACTATGAGCGGATGGAGCCCGTTTTCGACATGCGGCGCGGCGCCGAATAGGGTTCGTATCCCAAGGCCGCACGGTCTTGCCGTTCTCAGTAAGGCAGGTCGGGGCCGCCGTTGGCTTCACAAGCCAAGGTAATGCGGATAGCCGTTTCCGTGACTCCGTCGCCAACGATGCTCTGGATTATGCGTGAACGGTGATCGCGAGTCTGACGAGCGGCTTGGCGAATCTGCGCGGCCTCCGCCGGCTCCACCCACGGCGAGGGATCGCGGATGCCATGATTGCGGATGTACCGGTCGAGCAGATCCTCGGCGGTCGATGCTCTGACGCGCAATTGACGCGCCGCGTATTCAATTTGCGCGCCTTCGGCGAATAGCCGATCCGCCTTGTCTTGCTTTGCTGCTCCTCTGGGGGCGCGCTTTGCCCTTGGCGATTCGCCGTGGTCGGCGCCGCGCCTGTGGGCCGTTGTTTTCTTTCTGGAGGTGGGCGGCTGCGCTCTATTGGCGCCCTTCTTTCCAGAGCGGGCCAGGCATACGTCACAAGCGGCACAGTTTCGGTGAGGATGCTTCTCGCCGAAGTAGCGCAATAGCGCCTTACGCCGGCAAACGTTCGACGCGGCGAAGTTGAATACCGCCGCGAGCTTTTCTTCTTCGGCGGCGGACACCTCGGGCGGTTTGCCGTTGTCGCTGAGAATACGCTGCCAGGTGAAATAGTCTGCCCCGTGATACAGCAGCCAGCAGTCACTCGGGTTGCCGTCGCGGCCCGCGCGTCCGCTTTCCTGCTGATAGTGCTCGATGGACTTGGGTAACGCGGCATGAATAACAAAGCGCACATCCGGCTTGTCGATGCCCATGCCGAAAGCGACCGTGGCCACGATAATGTGCGCATCGCCGCAGAGAAACGCCTCCTGATTGCATCGGCGGTCGATCTCGCTCATTCCGGCGTGATAGGGCAGCGCTTTCAACCCCCATTGCCGTAAGACGCCGCTGAGCTCGTTTACGTCGCGCCGGCTGATGCAATACACGATGCCGGATTGGCCTGGATACAGTGCGGTAAGATTGCGGAGTTGATTAAGCCGGTCGCCGCGTTGTTGCGCGTGATACGTGAGATTGGGCCGGTCGTACGAGCCCACGAGCACCTTGGGCTTGCGCAACGCGAGAGCCTCGGCGATATCCTCGCGCACCTGTTCTGTCGCGGTCGCCGTATACGCGTGAATGGGCAGCTCGGGAAACGCCGTCCGCAACGACTTCAACAGGCGGAACTCGCGCCGGAAATCGTGGCCCCATTGACTGATGCAGTGCGCCTCGTCCACCACGAGATAGCGTAAAGGCAGCCGTTTCAGATAGTCGAGGAATCGCGCCTGCACAGCCCGCTCCGGCGAGGTATACACCAAGCGGATCTCACCATTTTGCAACCCGCGGTGCGTCCATTGCCGGTCTTCCCCCGACATGTGGCTGTTGATGCATGCGGCGTCGACGCCGCGCTGTCTCAATGCATCGACCTGATCTTTCATCAGCGAAATCAGCGGCGACACCACCAGCGCGAGTCCGTCCATGGCAAGGATGGGCGCCTGGAAGCACAACGACTTGCCCCCGCCCGTAGGCAACACGACCAGCGAATCGCGCCCCTCGATAACGGCGTTCATGGCTTCTTCCTGCAGAGGCCGGAATCCAGCGTACCCCCATATGCGGTGCAGTACTTCCGGCATAGTTCTGTGGCGTAACGTCATTCTTGGCGTTTCCGTTTCCTAATGCTTAACTGCGCTTTTGCGCATTGTTGATGCTCTACTTATGGGGCTTTGGCCAGCGTTTTGGCAAACCGCGGCAATTGCGCGGCGGTGTTCGGCGAATTGTCACGAAATCTTCATAAACCCGTCAAGCGCTTGTCATCTTCACCGGGTACACTGAGGATGTGCTTATGCCCGGATGATTTACTTGCGGCTGAGACACCCCAAGCATCCTCACACGGGCGGCACGGTTAGAGCGGTTCCTTGAGCGTGAGCGTTCACAGACAGGAGATCGTTATGACTTACGACCGTTCCAAAAAACTTTCCGCTATCAACTTGGAATTCAGCGTTCCGTTCGCACCGCCGACGGAAAACGCCAAGTCTTCGTGCTCGACAGGCGCCGAGGCCTCCATGCTCGCCCGGTCGGTCGAGATCATGGAGACCTGGTCGCTCCTATTCGGCCCCGCCACCATCGAATGCGCCTACCTCGTGGATGGGCGCATGTTCGTGCGTCTGACTAACGGCCGCCTGCTGGTAGACCCTGAGAAAGGCGCAGGTCTGGTGGTCTCGAACCAGCACTCGCTGAGCTGATTACGCAGGGCCCTGCATGACGCGGCCGCTGTAGATGCTTGGACATGCGTTCCCCCTCGGGGCGTGCGCCCGCCGCGGCGATGCGCGCAGGGCCGGCCTACTCTTGAGCCGAGGTTCCCTCGAACATGCCCATGGCGTGGTATCCGTTGTCTACGTGCAGCACTTCGCCCGTCACCCCGGAGGCCAGGTCCGAGACCAAATACACGGCGGCGCCGGCCACATCATCGTGTGTTATGTTGCGGCGCATAGGCGTCACGTCGCCGGCCGCCTTCAGCATGGAACGCATGCCCGAGATTGCGCTTGAGGACAGTGTGCGCAATGGCCCGGCGCTCAAGCAATTCACCCGTACGCCGCGGGCGCCCAAATCGTAGGCCAGATACCGGGCGCTGGCTTCCAGCGCCGCTTTCGCCACACCCATGACGTTGTAATTCGGGATAATCTTCTCCGCGCCGTAGTAGCTCATTGTTACAATGCTGCCCCCTTCGGGCATCAGTGGCGCGGCTCCCCGTGCGGCGGCCACGAGGCTGTACGCGGACACGTCCAGCGCCAGTTGGAAGTTCAGCCGCGGCGTTTCAATAAAGGGATTCTTGAGATCCTCCCGCTCGGCGTAGGCCACTGAGTGTATCAAGAAATCAATGGGCCGCCCCGTTTTACCGATTTCCGAAAAGAAACCGTCTACCTGCGTGTCGTCGGTAAGATCACAGGGGTAAGCGGCCGTTTCGCAGGACAGAGTTTCGGCCAGATTGCGCACTCGCCGTTCAAGGCCGCCATCCAGATAGTTGAAGGTGAGCGCGGCCCCCTGCTCCGCGCATGCTTGAGCGCACCCCCAAGCGATGGATTTTTCGTTCGCAACCCCAAGCACTACTCCATGTTTACCTGCCAATAATCCCTGAGCCATGTCATTTCCTTCCATGATTGATGTGAAAGCTGGGCCTTCCAAACCCCTAGTATACCAAGTGGTGATGGAGAACCGGCGCCATGGTGATTCAGCCATTGTAGGTGGGGGAATGCCGGCCTTTTTCATATCATACGAATGGGGGTGACGACAAAGCGCAACGGGTTGCCCAATCGCCAAACAGTGCGCTGCCGTGATGATCAGGTTCCAGTCCGGTATCGCCTACGCCAGGCCCGGAGCAACTCGTTCAGAAGCTGATCAAAGGGGATGGTGGGCGTCCATTGGGTGCGGCTGCTGAATCTGGCGTGAGACCCCACGATTTCCAGCACATCCGTGGCGCGTGTGCGCGTTTCATCCGTCTCGATGCGCACTTCTACGCGGCTCTGGCTTAAGAGTTGGTTCAGCGCATCCCTGATGCTCCAGGCGTGGCCGCTGCAGATGTTATACGCCGCGCCGGGCTCGCCTTCGCGAGCGGCGAGTTCATACGCACGCACAATGTCTCGCACGTGGGTGAAATCGCGCGCCGTGTGGACATTGCCCACGCACACAACAGGCTCCTGGTCGCCCGCTTCAATAGCGGCGATCTGGCGTGCAAAGCTTGACAACACAAACTGATCGGATTGGCCCGGCCCTGAATGATTAAAGGGCCGCAGCCGGATTGTATCCAGTTGCCGCGTATTGAAGAGATACCGGCAATATTGGTCCGCGGCGGCCTTCGAGATCGCGTAGGCATCGCCGGGGTTCAAGGGATGTTCTTCGGTAATGGGCAGGAACTGCGGAAGCCCATAGACGGCGCCGCTGCTGATGAATACGAAACGCGCCGATGGCGCATGCTCGATAGTTGCTTCGGCAAGATGGACGGTTCCGCTGAGATTGGTCTCGAAAGCGGTTAACGGATTGGCCCCCGCCTCGGGCGCGAAGCTCACTGCGGCCAGGTGGAAGACATGCGTGAGGGGGCCGGCTTGGGCCACCAACTCCCGGACTTCGGCCGCGCTACGGAGATTGGCGCACAAGGCGCCTTCCGAATCCTCCGATGGATGCATCACCGCCGGCACAACCTGCCAGCCCATTTCTTCGAGGTGCGGGCACAGGTAACCCCCCACGAAACCGTCAGCGCCCGTGACAAGTGCGCGTCCAGTCATTGGGGCTACGCCTCTCGCCGGGTCTCGGCATCGACATGGCGTCGATCAGCCTCAGCCATCAGCTCAATAAGCTCCTTGAACCCGGTTGTGGGGCGCCAACCCAGCCTTGCGTGAGCCTTGCTGGCGTCGCCCATCAGTTCATGCACCTCCGCGGGCCGGTATAAAGACGTGTCAACACGCACGTATTGTTCCCAGTCCAGTCCGAAGCACTGGAAGGCCGTTTCACAGAACTCGCGCACCGTGTGCGTGGCGCCGCTCGACACAACAAAATCCTCGGGCTGGTCCTGTTGCAGCATGCGCCACATCGCCTCGACGTAATCCCTGGCGTAACCCCAGTCACGTTTCGCGTCGAGATTGCCCAGCCGCAGTTCTTGTTGCAGACCCGCGGCGATGCGGGCAGCGCCGTGGGTAATCTTGCGGGTGACGAACTCCAAACCACGGCGGGGCGATTCATGGTTGAATAGAATCCCGGATACCGCGAACAGCCCATAGCTCTCGCGGTAGTTCACCGTAATCCAATGGCCATACACCTTAGCCACGCCGTAAGGGCTTCGCGGATAAAACGGAGTTTGTTCATTCTGCGGCGACTCCCGAACGTGACCGAACATTTCACTGGACGAGGCCTGGTAGAATCGTATAGATGGGTCAACGATGCGGATTGCCTCGAGCATCCGCGTTACGCCGAGTCCGGTCACATCACCCGTAAGCAAAGGTTGATGCCAAGACGCGGGCACGAACGACTGGGCGGCCAGATTGTATACCTCGACCGGCCGCACGTGATTCAGTGTCTCGATAAGGGAAACCTGGTCCGTGAGATCGGCGTTAACCAAGTGGATCCGGTCGATGAGATGGGCGATGCGCTCGAACGTCTCCGTACTCGAACGCCGCACCACTCCGTACACGGCGTAACCCTGTTCAAGCAGAAACTCGGCCAGATAGGAGCCATCCTGGCCAGTGATGCCGGTAATCAACGCGCGCGGTTTTTCGGTGGTGGACATGAATCTCCTTTCCCCATGGCGTGTGCACGATTATAGGAAGGCGCGCGCCTCGTTGCAACCACCAATAAACTGGATTAGCTGGTCAGTAGAGGACAAAGCTGGCGTGAAAGAGACACTGCCAACACCCAACGGATGCTGGCAGTGAAATCCCTGTATTGCTATCACGAAGGCTCGCTAGGGGCGCCCGGTCACTCCCCGTTCGCCGGTTGGACCGGCTGAATCCAGGCCACCTCGAATTCCTCTCCACGCCGGGGCCGCACGAAGGGATTAGGATGGACCTTGTCAGAGACGACTTTCGCGCGCACATATAATTCGTCGCCCTCAAATTCGTAGGTCGCCTCCGTTCCTTCCACCTCGTAAAGCACTTCCCCGATATCGCTGCTGTATTGCCGCGTCACCGCGTAGGGTTCCTCGGAGTCGTCATGGTCTAGGATATCCCGGTTGTGAGCGAGATCTCTTCTGTAGGTCTTCTCTCTTGTCATGGGCTCGCCATGTTCGTTCTCGACGGGTTCGCTCGACAGATCCGCGCCGGCGCGCGTGCCGATGAACTGTATCGTGTAATTCACGTCGGGCTCGGCGTCCACCTCCACGGTGAGCGCGCCATTCTCGTGGCGAATATCGTTGAGCTTTACCCCGGTGGTCGCGTAGAAGTCGCCGTCAAGCACGGCGTTGACGATGCTGTCGGGCGCGAGCTCGTCCGAACGAACCATCACCCAGCCACGGCCCGCAGCCGAATGCGACTCCCATTCATAACTGTGCGTGTCATCCGTGGCTATGCCATAAAGCAACGGGCCCTCGCCTTCGCTCAACCGGTGCGCAAGCACGATATCCCACATGCGATCCGTGTCTTTGCGATATTCATCGCCAAAATTGAGCGTGCTACGGTGTCCGTTATAGACCTCGAAAACCCGAACATCATCGAGTTCAATCATGTGCTCAGCCGTCACAGCGCCGCCGTAGTTGGGGTGCGCCAGCACGTCCAGCACGGGGCCATCCTCCGCCTGCGCCGCCTCGGCAATGTTGTCAAGGTGGTTCTGGATCTTCTGAACCGGCGTGGCTTCGTCCTCCGGGACAAAAGGCGGTATCGGTTCCGTCACATTAATCGCGAGCAGGTGAATATTCGATATGCCAGTGAGCTCGACGCCTTCCATCAGCAAAAACTCTCCCGGCTCCTCAACGAGATGCCGGAACTCGTCAATCGGCTGCACCCGGACCAACGTGTCGCCGTCCAGTTCGGTAGTCTCGACCCAATCCTCGCCAAATCGCTGACGGTATGGTTCGAGGTCCTCGGGTTCATAACCGCGCTGGGTCTTATTGACCCATACTTTGCCGTCGTGGCCCATGGGCCAGAAGCCCGCCGCGAAGCCAGCGGGAATGATTCCTTCATCGATCATGCCGGTCAAATAATCCTCGAATGCGGGAAAGGCTTCATCCCGCGGGAGGATGTCATGGTCTGTGTAGGTAAGGAAGTGAAACCCCAGTTCCTGATACTTTGCGGCGGCCATTTCCGGAAACACTTGGCCGTCACTCCACAACGTGTGGGCGTGAAGCTGGCCTTTCCACCATGTAGGTTCTTCGGGGTCCGCTTCCGCTTCCGGTTCGAGATCCGGCTCGGGTTCTGGCGCCTCTTCCGGCTCCAACTCGTGTTCTGGTTCTTCCTCGGGCGGGGCCTCTATATCGGGCTCCGGAGCGCAGCCGAGCCCGGCAATCGCCAAAGCGAAACCTACGAAAGCGGCGCACGCGAAACGGACAGCAAATGACCTATACATCGCCAAACTCCTTACTTGTTACGAAAAAACATCCAAAGTTCGGACTTTTCCATGAAAGGATTTCACAGCGTCCATGAAATCATAGTAGCGGATCACAGAGCTATCCGCAACCCGCTTCGCCGAGCGGTAGATATTCACCCATACGTTGAGCGCTGGAAAGAGGAGAGACAATTTTCGAAAGGCATTTTGAGCGCGCCCGGAATACTGGCTGCCATGTAGCGCAGATTCCCAATCGGCGCGCGTTCCAAACCGCGCTTGACTGAGCGGAGCGCGAATGAGTCTCGGTGGCGTGGGAAGACCTTCCTAATCTGAACGCCGAATGCGACGATAATCGTGGCGTATTCCGTCTGGCTTCAGAGCGGCTCGCTGCTCTCACCCATCGCCGCCGGGCAGCACCGGCTGAACCCAGGCCACCTCAACGTCTCCTTCAGCGAATGGGTTCGGGTGCGTTTTGTCTGAGATGATTTTGGCGCGGACATATAGTTCGTCGCCGGCGAATTCGTAGGAGGCCTCAGCGCCTTCGACCTCGAGCAGCACCTCGCCGATATCCTCGCTGTAGCGCCGGGTTACGGCGTAGGGGGCGTCTTCCTCGAATTCCCAATTGGCCGCATAATCCGCTGTGTAGCGCCGCGGCGCCGTCATGGGTTCGTCGTCCGGATTGATTACCGGCTCGCTGCTCAGGTCCGCGTCCTCGCGGGTTCCGATAAATTGAATGGTGTAATTCACGCCTGGCGCCGCATCCACTGCAATTGCCAGGGAGCCGTCCTCATGGCGAATGTCGCGCAGCGTAACCCCGGTGGTTGCGTAAAAGTCTCCGCTCAGGATGGCTCGAATGATCGCTTCCGGAGTCAGTTGCTCCGCGCGCGCCATGATCCAGCCGCGCTCAGGGCTTGATGACGCTTCGGTGACGTTGTGGTAGGTGTGCGCGTCGTCGTTGGCGAGTCCGTACAGTAGCGGGCCCGAGGCGTCGCTCAACCGGTGCGCCAGCACGATATCCCACATACGGTCCGTATCCTTACGGAAATCATCGCCATGGTTTCGTACGCTGCGGTGACCATTAAACACCTCGAAAAACCGCAGCTCTTCGGCCTCGATCAAATGCTCGGCTGTGACTGCGCCCATATAATTGGGATGAGCCACCGCGACGAGATGCGGGTGTGCGTCGGTCCACGAAGCCTCAGCGACATATTGCAAATTGGCGTTGATGATGTCCGCCGCCGTAGCTGGCTCTTCGACAGGCAGGTGCGGCGTCACCAGTTCGCCTACATTGACGGCAAGCATATGAACTGGGGTGATTCCAGAGATTTCGATGGCGTCCATGAGCATAAACTCGCCGGGCGCCTCGAAGAGATGGCGGAAGTCGGTTATGGGTTTGACGCGAACAAGCTTGTCCCCATTGACTTCCGCGGTCTCAACCCACGATTCCCCGAAGCGTTGGCGGTATTCTTCCAGAATCTCCGCGTCGCCGCCGCGCTGATTCGCCGCCGCGCGCTGCGTTTTGTTGATCCAAACACGGCCGTCGTGTCCTTCGGGGAAGCCGCTTCGCGCCACTTCTTGAGGGATCCCCGCGCGCGCCGCCGCATCATCGAGAAATGCGTCAAAGGCTCGAAACTGTTCGTCCCGCGCCAGAATGTCGTGGTCGCTCAATGCCAAGAAATTGTAGCCACGGTCTCTGTAATAGGCGACGGCTTGCTCCGGGTAAACCGCCCCATCACTCCATAGGGTGTGTGCGTGAAGATTGCCCTTCCACCACGTGGCCGCGTCGGACTCGGCGGAAGAAGAGGCGATGATAAAAACGGCGATAGCGGCGATAGTGAGGCGAATAGGCATGGTTAAGCGCATTGCAAAGCTCCCTTGTCACATAAACAAATGCTTCAGACTGCATCGTAGCTAATGGGGATCGCTTGGAGTGAACAGCCGCAAGATCCGGCGGCCCTCATCCATCGGCAACCTCTTGGATACGGCCCGCGTGTAACTGACAAATGGCGATCGCCAGCGCGTCGGCGGCGTCGTCGGGCTTCGGCCTTGAGTCCAGGTTTAGCAGAACGCGGACCATTTCCTGAACCTGTTGCTTCGACGCCTTGCCATAGCCGACAACAGCGCTCTTCACTTCAAGCGGGGAAAACTCGGTTACAGGACAATCCGCCAGCGCGGCCGCGGCGGCGATCACGCCGCGCGCCTGGCTTACACTGATGGCGGTGGTGACGTTCTGCGAAAAGAAGAGTTTTTCGATGCTGACGACCTCGGGGCGATGTTCCTCGACAAGCGATTGGGCGCCCTCAAAAATGCGCCGCAGCCGGACGGCGAATGGCGCGCCGGCCGGCGTTGTGATTGCCCCATGAGCCCGGTGGGTTAGCCGCGCGCCCGTTCTCTCCACGACACCGTAACCCGTCGTGGCGGTTCCCGGGTCGAACCCGAGCACGCGCATGTTATGCTCCCACAGCCGCGGCCATCTCCTCCTCGGAGATATCAAAGTTGGCGTAAACATCCTGGACATCATCGTGATCGTCCAGGGCTTCCATCAGGCGAAGCACGGCGGCAGCGTCCTTGCCTTCGACCTTGATTGTCGTCTTGGGGAGCCTGGTGAGTTTGAGAGTCTCGATCTCGAGCCCGGCCTGTTGCAGCGCTTCCGCGACGGCGTGCACCTCCTGCGGGTCGGTAATAATCTCTACAGGGTCGCTCTCCGGTGTAACATCCTCAGCGCCCGCCTCGATGGCTTTCTCGAATAGTTCCTCTTCGCTGAGACTATTTCGAGGCGCCGTGATGTAACCCTTTTGGTCGAAACTCCATAACACGGCGCCGTTCTCCGCCATGCTCCCGCCATATTTGGTCAACAGGTGGCGGATCTCGGCCACAGTGCGATTCTTGTTGTCTGTAAGCACCTCAATGAGCACGGCGACGCCGCCCGGAGCGTAACCCTCATAGCGTACTTCTTCGTAGCTGGAGCCGGGAAGCTCGCCCGTGCCTTTCTTGATGGCCCGATCAACATTCTCCTTCGGCATGTTCTGGTTTTTGGCTTCTAGCAGCACGGTGCGCAACCGTGGGTTGGCGGTCGGGTCGCCGCCGCCAAGCCGCGCGGCCACCGAGATTTCCTTGGCCAGCTTCGAGAATATCCTGCCGCGTTTGGCGTCGAGTGCGCCCTTTTTACGCTTGATTGTGCTCCATTTGGAATGACCTGACATATACGGTTGGTCTCCGATTGTGATGCGGGTTTCGGCTCAGTATGAGGACGTTTCAGGTATTATAAGTATAGCAGGCGCGCAGGATTATGTGCAATCGCAATGTCCGGTTGCTCCGGCGATGCGCATGGATTTTCGTTTCTTGAGAACGTGAATCGGTTCGTCACTGGGTTCCCGTCGATTGCCGGCCCCTCGCGGTTCCTATCACCATCATGATGAAAACCTGGAAATCATGAGAGGCGCGCAGGTGTTTGTAAGGTTCCTTTGTGGGACGGTCTTTCAAGGGAGGATTTGCCCGATGTGGCATGTTTCTTGTACATTATCCTTCCTTTTCTATACACAGGCGCGCTCTCGCTCATCCCTGCGCAAGAAGGGGAGCAAGGGCCCGGCGCCTTACGCCCTTTCGGGCACAGTGAATGAGCTGGGCTCGAAGTCCAAGAGGCCGCTTCGGGTATAGCGGCCAAGCTTTTGTATGAGGTGCTGAACGTTGTTGCCAAGAACCAAAATTTCCCGGGACGGTTTGTACATTCCGTCTTACGAACACGACGCGTGCGGCGTGGGGTTCGTCGCGAATCTCGATGGCGCGCCCACACACACCATTGTGAAGCAGGGCATTCAGGTGCTCGAAAACCTGGTGCATCGCGGCGCATGCGGTTGCGACCCGGACACGGGCGATGGGGCAGGCATGCTTGTGCAGCTCCCGCACAAGTTCTTTGCGGCCGAAGCGGAGAAGGCAAAGTTCGATCTGCCGTCGCTCGGCGAGTACGGCGTGGGCATGCTCTTCCTGCCCACCGACGGCGAAGAACGGGCCGCGTGCAAGCGGATTATTGAGAAGGCCGTCGCCGATGAGGGCCAGACCCTCCTTGGTTGGCGCGAGGCGCCCCGTGATTCGAGCGCTATTGGCTATCTTGCGCGCTGGACGGAGCCGATCATCGAACAAGTGTTCATTGGGCGCGCGCCCGAGTTGGACCAAGCCGCCTTCGAGCGCAAGCTTTACGTCATCCGCCGCGTCATCGAGAACGCGGTCATCGCGGAGAAGCTGCAGCAAGAGGATCTGTTCTACGTCGCGAGCATGTCGTCGCGCACAGTGGTGTACAAGGGACTCATGCTGGCCGACCAGATGGCGCGCTACTACCCGGATCTCGGCGATCCCGATTTTGAGAGCGGACTTGCGCTGGCGCATCAACGGTACAGCACGAACACCATGCCCACCTGGCCGCTCGCGCAGCCGTTCCGCTATCTGTGCCACAACGGCGAGATCAACACGCTGCGCGGCAATCTGAACATGATGGCTTCGCGCGAGCGGAATCTGGCCCATCCTTTGTTCGGCGACGATGTGAAGAAGCTCCCGCCCATTCTCAAGGCTGGTTTCAGCGACAGCGCCGTGCTCGATAACGCCCTCGAATTGCTCACTCACGGCGGCCGGCCCATTTCTCATAGCATGATGATGCTGATCCCCGAGCCGTGGAGCGGACACGAGAGCATGTCCAAGAAGAAGAAGGCCTTTTACAAGTACCACGCCTGCATGATGGAGCCTTGGGATGGGCCCGCGTCCATTGCTTTCACCGACGGCGTGCGCATTGGGGCCATCCTCGACCGCAATGGCCTGCGGCCTTCGCGGTACTGGGTGACGGACGACGATTTCGTGGTCATGGCCTCGGAAGTGGGCGTGCTTGATATTCCGCAGCACAAGGTCATCAAGAAAGGCCGCCTCGAACCCGGTCGCATGTTCTACATCGACACCGATGAAAAGCGGATCGTAGACGACGACGAAATCAAAGACGTCATCTGCGGAAGCCAGCCGTACAAAGAGTGGTTGGACGCCCACCTCGTGTCTTTGCCCGCAATGGAAACGCTCGAAGACCAAACCACCGAATCGACGCCGCTGCTTGAACGTCAGCAGGTTTTTGGCTACACCCAAGAAGACCTGGAAGTCATCATGGCGCCCATGGCCATCGACGGCAAGGAGCCCGTCGGATCCATGGGCAACGACGCGCCGCTGGCCGTGCTCTCGAACCGGCCGCAGCCCTTATTCAACTACTTCAAACAGCTCTTCGCCCAAGTGACCAATCCGCCGATTGACCCGATCCGCGAAGAATTGGTCATGTCGCTGGAGACAACCATCGGGCGGGAGCGCAATCTGCTGGATGAAACGCCCGAACACTGCCAGCAATTGCGCCTGGCTACGCCGGTCATTACCAACGAGCAGCTTGAAGAAATCAAGCGCATGGACCGGCCCGGCCTCAAAAGCACGGTCATCAGCACGCTGTTCCCCGCCTCGGGCGAGGAAGGCGCGCTGGACCAAACGCTGGACCGCATTTGCGCCGAAGCTTCACAGGCGATTCGCGAGGGATACACGCTCATTGTGTTGTCCGACCGCGGCGTGGACGAGCATAACGCGCCTATTCCCAGCCTGCTTGCCACGGGGGCGGTGCACCAGCATCTGGTGCGGGAGCATACGCGAACCAATTGCGGGCTGATCATCGAGTCCGGCGAGCCCCGCGAAGTGATGCAGTATTGCCTGCTCACCGGTTACGGGGCCGGCGCGGTAAATCCGTACCTTGCGTTCGAGACGCTCACGGACATGGTCGGACGCGAGGAGCTGGTTGAAGAGCGGCCGGGCCAGGCCATCGAGAACTACATCAACGCCATCAATAAGGGGCTGCTCAAGGTGATGTCGAAGATCGGCATCTCGACGCAGCACAGCTATCGCGCCGCGCAGATCTTCGAGGCCGTGGGCATTGGTAATGAGCTCATCGACCGTTGTTTCACCGGCACGGCCTCGCGCATCGGCGGCGTCGGCGTCGAGGAGGTGGCGAAGGAAACGCTGATGCGGCATCGCATCGCCTATCCCGAGAACCATGCACGGCCGCGCTCGCTGGATCCGGGCGGTCAATACCGGTGGCGTCCGCGAGGCGAGCACCACGTATACAATCCAGAGACCATCGCGAAGCTGCAACACAGCGTGCGCAACAATAGCTGGGAGACGTACAAAGAATTTGCGGCGCTCGTGAACGATCGCAACCGCTCCCTGGCGCAGTTGCGCGGACTCATGAAGATCAAGAAAGGCGAGTCCATTCCCATCGAACAGGTCGAGCCGGCCACGGAAATCATGAAGCGCTTCTGCACAGGCGCCATGTCTTTCGGCGCATTGAGCAAGGAAGCGCACGAAACGCTGGCCATCGCCATGAACCGTATCGGCGGCCGCAGCAACACGGGCGAAGGCGGCGAAGATCCGGACCGCTTTACGCCTGACCCCAACGGGGATTCGCGGCGCAGCGCCATCAAACAAGTGGCGTCGGGCCGGTTCGGCGTGACCAATGAGTACCTCGTCGAATCCAACGAGATACAAATCAAGATGGCCCAAGGCGCGAAGCCCGGCGAGGGCGGCCAACTGCCGGGGCACAAGGTTTTCGGCAAGATCGCGGAAGTGCGCTATTCGACGCCCGGCGTCGAGTTGATCTCGCCGCCTCCACACCATGATATCTACTCCATCGAGGACTTAGCGCAGCTCATCCATGACCTGAAGAACGCGAACGTCCATGGGATGGTGTCCGTCAAGCTTGTTTCGGAAGTCGGCGTGGGCACCGTGGCGGCCGGGGTGTCCAAGGGCAAATCGGACCTCGTACTCATCAGCGGCGACAGCGGCGGCACAGGCGCGTCGCCTTTGACCTCAATTAAGCACGCGGGCCTGCCGTGGGAGCTCGGCCTGTCCGAAACCCATCAGGTGCTCGTCGAGAATAACCTGCGTAGCCGCATCGTCGTGCAGGTCGACGGCCTGATGAGAACGGGCCGCGACGTGGCCATTGGCGCGCTGCTGGGCGCCGATGAATTCGGCTTTTCGACCGCGCCGCTCATCGTGACGGGCTGCATCATGATGCGCAAGTGCCATCTGAACACGTGTCCCGTCGGCGTAACCACGCAGGATCCCGAGTTGCGCCGGAAGTTCTCGGGCCAGCCCGAGCATGTGGTCAATTACTTCTACTTTGTGGCGGAAGAGCTTCGTGAAATCATGGCGGAGTTAGGCTTTCGCACGATCAATGAGATGATCGGCCGCAGCGACATGCTCGAGTTCGACCCGCTGCCCGAGCACTGGAAAGCGCGCAACCTCGATTTATCACGCATCCTTTACACGCCTAAGCCGTGGGAGGGCGCGACCTTGTATCACAGCGAGACGCAGGACCATGGCCTCGAAAACGCGCTGGACCACGTGCTCATGGAGAAGGCGAAACCAACGCTCGACAATAAGGCGCCCGTGCGCTTTGACATGCGCATCCGCAACACCAACCGGACCGTGGGCACAATGCTCTCAAGCGAATTGACGCGGCGGCACAAGCTGCCCGCCCGCGGCGAGGGACGGTTGCCTGAAGACACGGTGTGGATTGATTGCGCCGGCGAGGCGGGCCAGAGCTTCGGCGCGTTCGCTATCCAAGGCGTTACCCTCTCCGTCGAGGGCGAGGCCAACGACTATGTGGGCAAGGGCCTGTCTGGCGGAAAGATCATCGTGTACCCGCCCAAAGCGGCGCCGTTCAAGGCGGAAGAGAACGTGATTATCGGCAATGTGGCCCTGTACGGCGCCACCAGCGGCGAAGCCTACTTCTGCGGCAAAACGGGCGAGCGCTTCTGCGTGCGCAACAGCGGCGCTTGGGCCGTAGCCGAAGGCGTGGGCGACCACGGCTGCGAATACATGACCGGCGGCCGCGCTGCGATCCTTGGGCCCACGGGACGGAACTTCGCCGCGGGTATGAGCGGCGGCATCGCGTTCGTCTACGATCCCCATGGAACGTTCCCTGCGCGCTGCAATACGGCCTTGGTCGACTTGAAGCCGCTTCATGAGAAGAGCGTTCCCGAGCTGCGGCGCATGCTCGAGCGGCATGTCGAATACACCGGCAGCGCCGTCGCCAAGGGAATCCTCGAGGATTGGGACGCTGCGCTGAAACGTTTCGTGCGCGTGATGCCACGGGACTTCGCGTCCGTTCTGACTAAAATGGAATTGGATGAATCACAGGAGATGACCCATGCAGCCGGATAAAGCACATGGTTTCATGAACTACGGCCGACAGATGCCGCCCGAAGAGCCGCCGGCGCGACGAATCCGGCATTGGGACGAATTCGTTCAACGTTGGCCCGACGAGAAGACGCGCGAACAGGGCTATCGCTGCATGGATTGCGGCGTGCCCTTCTGCATGAGCGGATGCCCCCTAGCCAATTTGATACCCGAGTTCAACGACCTCGTGAAAGACGACCACTGGCGCGAGGCCGTCGAGAATCTACATTCAACGAACAACTTTCCCGAGTTTACCGGCCGCGTATGCCCGGCGCCATGTGAAACGGCATGCGTGCTCGGCATTAACGAACCGGCCGTGACCATTAAGCTCATCGAACGGGAAATCGGCGATCGTGGCTGGGAAGGGGGCTGGATCAAGCCTCAACCGCCTGAACGGCGCACGGGCAAGTCTGTCGCCGTCGTCGGCTCCGGTCCGGCCGGGCTCGCCGCTGCGCAACAGTTGAACCGCGCGGGGCATAATGTCGTGGTCTACGAGCGCGACGACGAAGCCGGCGGTCTGCTGTTCTACGGCATCCCCGACTTCAAGCTCAACAAGGAGATCGTGCGGCGGCGATTGCGGCAGATGGAGGGGGAAGGCGTCGAGTTCCGGTGTAACGCGGAGGTCGGCAAGAATACGCCGGTCAGCGAACTGAATCAGTACGACGCGGTACTGCTGACTGTGGGCGCCACACAGCCGCGCGACTTGCCGATCCCGGGCCGCGAACTGGACGGCGTGCATTTCGCCATGGAGTTCCTAACCCAGCAAAACCGGCGCATATCCAACAAACCCGTCAACGAACGCGAGATCCTGGCCACGGATAAGAACGTCGTTGTCCTCGGCGGCGGCGATACGGGCTCCGACTGTGTCGGCACGAGCATTCGCCAGGGCGCGAAACACGTGTGCTCCTTCGAGCTGCTGCCGAAGCCGCCCCAGGAACGCGCCGAATCCACGCCATGGCCGCTGTGGCCGCATATGCTGCAAACGTCGAGCAGCCATCAAGAAGGCGGCGAGCGGGATTGGAGCGTGCTGACGAAGGAGTTCATCGGCGACGAACACGGCCGCGTGAAACAGCTTCGCGCCGTGCGCGTCGAATGGCGGCCCGGCGACAACGGCCGTCAGCAGATGACCGAGATTCCCGGAAGCGAGTTTACGGTCGATTGCGATCTGGTGTTGCTCGCCCTCGGTTTCGTGCATCCCGAGCACAGCATTCCCGAGCAGATGGGCCTCGAGCTTGATGAGCGCGGCAACATTAGGGCCAATGAGATCGATTTCAAGACCAGCAAGGAAGGCGTCTACGCCGCGGGCGACGCGCGGCGCGGCCAATCCCTCATCGTTTGGGCCATCAGCGAAGGCCGTGAAGCCGCGCGATCCATCGACCTGGACCTCATGGGCCGCAGCGACCTGCCCAGCAAACGCTCCCACGGCTACGACACGCTGGGTAAAGCCAACCCGGTGGAGGCCTCAGGCGCTTAACAACGACCGAGCACCGCACTGCGTAGCGCCGTCTGCGAGGCGCCCAAGCCCTGGCCCGGCAACTGCTCCAAGGCGTTTAGGAGCGGCGTAGCCCCTTTTTTACAGGGACCGGGTTGGGTGGCGTGGATTCGCGGTGGAGCACCAGATTGGCTTTAGGCGGCTCGCCGCCGTCGCAACACGCTTCGCGTTTGCTCTGTGCTACCGTCGTGGATGTCTCAATTCAGTCTGACTTAGCCTGAGATAGTTCCGTAACAAATCCATCCCGGCAGGGATGACGGAGGGTCCATGGGTTTATGTTAAGGAGATTTGGCTGAGTGGCGTTGAGCGAGTTCGAAATCAAGCAGATTGAGCGGGCGGTGGCCGGATTCATGCGCCGGCACAGGCCCCCAGTGAGTATACGCTCCCAGGTGGATTTGGGGTATCGGATTAAGGGGCAAAGCCTTGAGCTATTCG
>PUMX01000468.1 GCA_003552485.1 Candidatus Hydrogenedentota bacterium | reverse complement strand
GTTCGTGATAAACAGTATTCAGGGTCATTGTGCTGACTGATCCTGCGTTCAAGATCAGAGGTGTGACCGCAATAGTAGCCTTGGGTTGATTCACTTTGGAGAATGTAAACCTGAAACTTCATAATAATGCCACAAAAAAAGCCCTGTGCAGATAAATGCAGGGCTTTTTAGATCTGGCTCCCCAGCGCGGACTCGAACCACGGACTTGGTGGTTAACAGCCACCCGCTCTACCGACTGAGCTACCGCGGAAATGCCGTCTATGTGCGTACTTGTACCAAATTGTTGAGGCCGATTTCAAGTCTCGCTTCTCTTGTGGGTTTTCGGGCCGGAAGGGCGTTACTCGCTACAGGCGCTTACCTGGAGTGACGCGGACAGTAGCGTGCGGCGCCGGACAATTCATGGGCAATTGCTGTTGTCGCGCGCCGCCAAGTTCGCGGGCGGATCTGCGAGTTGCTTAGCCGTTGCTCGCCAGACCAAGGGTCTGGGCAAAACGGCGAAGGAATCCTGTCGTTTCGCCGGAGTTGTTGGGGGGACGGTGTTGGAGCAGGCGGGCGGCGAGGCGGGTAATACAAGCGCTCGCGGGGGCGTTGGGATAACGCAGCAACAGCGGCGCGCTCTGCATTACGGCCTGCGACACGTGGGGGTCGCGCAGGATGTAACCATGGTAAGAAAGACCATGGTTCAAGTATTGACGCGTGACGTGGCCTATCTTATTGGCGACGGCCTGAGCCTGTTCCTTGTTGGCGGCCATGTTAACGATCAGACTGACCGCACTGTCGTCTCGCTGCTGAAACACGGTCTTTATCATGGTGTACCCGTCCACGATTGAGGACGGCTCTGGCGTGCATACGACAAGCACTTCATCGGCGGCTGTGGCGAATGACACGGCGTTCTTTCCGATGCCCGCCATGGTGTCGACGATGAGAAAGTCCATATCCTCCTGGAGCTCGGTCATGCCCCCAATCAGCCGTTCGCGCTCCGCTTCGCCGAGGTCGGCGAACTTCGCCATACCCGAGCTGCCCGGGATGATATGAATGCCGCCAGGGCCTTGGACGAGGGTCTCCAACAGCGTTTTCTCGCCGTCGACAACATGTTGCAGGTTGTATAGTGAGTTGAGGCCGAGAAGCACCTCGACATTGGCCAAGCCTAGGTCAGCGTCGAGGATAGCCACCCGTTGATCTTGCGCCGCCAGCGCGATAGCCAGGTTGACGCTGGTGCTCGTCTTGCCCACCCCCCCTTTGCCGCTGGTGATGGCGAGTACCCGGGCGCGGCGCGCATGCTCGCGCACGAAGCTACGTAGACGCTCTGCCTGTTTTGTCACGGTTCGAGTCCTTGCCTTCCATAACCAGATTCGTCACCGCCCCCGGTTGTGCGAGCACGATGTCATCCGGCACGTTCTGGCCAATGCTCAAATACGATAAGGGTAACCCTGCTTCGACAGCCAGGCTGAACATCCCGCCAAAGTGGCGGGTCTCATCGATCTTGGTAAAGAATAGCGCAGTCGGATTGATACAGCGCAAATTCTTCACCACGCTGCGCAATTCGTTCACATGAGTATTGGCGCTAGCCAGCAAATACACGTCGTCGGCTTGGGCCGCCGCGAGAAATTGCCGTTGTTCGCGAATCTGCTCTTGATTAAACTGACTGCCGCCGGCCGTGTCAATCAGAATCAGATCATTCTCTTTCAGTTTTTTCAGCGCTATGGTCAGCTCCTTGGGACTGTTGACGACTTCCATGGGCACACCGATGATATTTGCATAGGCGCGCAATTGTTCGGGCGCAGCGAAGCGATAGGTATCCGTCGTAATCAACGCGACCCGAACCCGTTCGCGTACGGCGAATAGGGCGGCGAGCTTTGCCAGGTTGGTGGTTTTTCCGACGCCGGTCGCGCCAACAAAGCTGACGATACGGCGCTTGCCTGCTGATACATCGAGTCCGCCGGTGACCCTGACCCGCTTGCGCAGTTCAACGCGCAGGCGCTCCATAAGGATCCGCTCGTCCCGCATAGCTTCGGGGTCCAAGTCCTTGGTGAGCCCACCCACCAGAGACGCGGCCACTTTGCGGTCCACGTTGCGCTCGAGAAGGAAGCGATACGCTGCAGCGAGTTCCGGAGGCAACCCACCACTGGTGGATTCCGCCATAATCACCTGCAACATCTCCCGCATCTCCTTAAGCTCGCCTTGCACGTCTTCGAAATCCCGCGGCTGGGATTCCGGCTTGCGGAACGGAATTACGGGCGCTGCTTGCTCGCTTCCGCGCCCGTTGGGTTGGTACGGCGCTTCACTGCCGGCTGTTTCACTGGTGTAGCGGTTCATCCGTTTCTGCGCGTCGCTCACAAGCTGTTGAAAATAGGCGACCGTCTCTGGGGGCGTCTCGTTGGCGCCGCTCTTCGTGTTGCTGAGGTATTTCTTCTCGGCGCTACTTGGATGCCGCGGGCCCGAAGAACGATTCGGCGCGGCCGCCGTTAGCTCGATCTCCTTAGCGCCAATCCACCCCCGAAGCCCTGCCTGCTTGACTTCGGCCGTGCGCAGCACTACGGCGTCCTCACCCATCTCGGCGCGCATCGCGCGATAGGCATCGTCCAGCGTGGCGCCGCGGAACGTTTTCAGTTTCTGGCGGGCCTCAGACACTCACTTGACCTCCGCTTTCGAGGTGCACGGCGGGATCGATTTCGTTGTACGAAAGCACTGCCATGCGCGGCACGGCGCGCTCAACAATGCGTTTGACATACCGCCGGATCTGCGCCGAGGTAAGCAGAATCGGATCATAGCCGGCCATGACCAGCGGCTGCACGGCTTCAGCAGCAGCGCGGGCCAACTCATCGGCCCGCGCGGGCTCGAGAGGTATGTACTCGCCGCTGTCCGCGCTGCGCACCGCCTCGAGCACTTCCTGTTCAAGCTCAGGCGACAAGGTTGTCACACGCAGCTTGTTTTCTTCATCCGCGTAGTCGGCGGATATCTGGCGCGCCAGCGCGTGGCGGCAATATTCCGTTAACAGTTCGGGATCCTTTGTGCGCGTCCCGAAATCGGCCAGGGTCTCGAGGATAATCTCAAGATTACGGATGGACACACGTTCACGCAACAGATTTTGAAGCACTTTCTGGACCTCGCCCAAGGTGAGGATATTGGGCACGAGTTCATCAACTACCTTTGGAGACCGCTCCTTCACGTTATCAATGAGGTTCTGCACATCCTGGCGGGTCAACAACTCAGGCGCATGATTCGTGATGATCTCGGTCAGATGCGTAGCGAGCACAGCCGACGGCTCGACAATTGTGTACCCCAGGCGTTCGGCGCGGTCGCGATTGGCCTGGGACACCCAAATGGCGTGCAGGCCGAAGGCGGGCTCCTCCGTGGGAATACCTTCAATTTCCTCTTCGGCGAGGCCTGGATTCATGGCGAGGTAATGGTCGGCCAGCAACTCGTACCGGGCGACCACGGCTTCCCGCAGCTTGACGTTATACTCGTTCGGACGTAGCCGCATGTTGTCAACAATGCGAATGACCGGCACAATGAACCCCATCCGGGACGCCATCTGCTGCCGCAGCGCCTGCACACGCGTCAGCAGATCACCGCCCTGCCGCGTGTCGGCCAAGGGGATTAACGCATACCCCAGTTCGACCTTGATAGGATCGACCAGCAGCAGATCCTCAGGGCGCGTGGGTTCTTCTTCGGGCGGCGCTTCGCGTTCCGCCACTTCCTGTGCCTTGGCGGTTGCGACTTTGCGGAGCGCGGCGTGATGAGCGTGGTAGCTGAGGAACCCAAGGGCGGCGGCGACAATAAGAAACGGCAGCGCAGGCATGCCGGGCACGAGACCGAACAGGCCCAGCAGCACGGCGCCAACAGCCAAGGCCCTGGGATAACGCGTTAGCTGCTCGCCCAAGTCCACGCCGAGGTTCTCTTCGGATACGCTACGCGTCACCACCAGCCCGGCCGCCGTCGAAATGAGCAGCGCGGGTATCTGCGAAACCAGGCCGTCGCCCACCGTAAGCGTGGTGTAAGTGGTCAGGGCCTGCAGAATATCCATGCCCTGAAAGACCATGCCCATGACCAAGCCGAAGATGATGTTAACGAGCACGATGATAATCGCCGCGATGGCGTCGCCCCGCACGAACTTGGTCGCGCCGTCCATCGCGCCAAAGAAATCGGATTCGCGTTCGATTTCGCGGCGCCGCGTGCGCGCTTCCTCTTCGGTAATGAGGCCCGCATTCAGATCGGCGTCAACACCCATCTGTTTACCCGGCATGGCGTCGAGGGTGAAGCGGGCGGCCACTTCGGAGATACGGCCGGCCCCCCGCGTGATCACAACAAACTGGACGATCACCAGAATCGAAAAGATCACGAAACCAACGACATAGCTGCCTGCGGTAACGAACACACCGAAAGCGTCGATCACCTGGCCTGCATGAGCATCAGTGAGGATGAGCCGGGTCGTGGCCACATTGAGGCTGAGCCGAAACAGCGTCAGCATGAGCAGTAGCGAGGGCAGGACCGCGAACTCGACGGGCCGTTGCAAGTAGATCGTGGCAAGCAAGACCACCACCGACAACGAAATATTGGCCGTGAGCAACACGTCCAGCACCCCGGTCGGCACAGGCACAATCAGCACAAGCAAGATCGCCATGACGCAGGCGCCCAGGATGATGTCCTGGTTGCGTCCTAGCGAGAATCGCGATCCTTCGAGTTCGTCGGTCGCCGCCATGCTGTAGCCCCGTCAGTCTTACGCCACACTCGCGGCCGCATGTCCGCGAGCATTCATCGGAGATCGTTCGCGCATCTTTTCCGCGCGCCGGTCGATTTGATATACATACGCCAGAATCTCGGCCACCGCCTGAAATAGGTCAGCGGGAACCGGTTGGTTCAATTCAACGGTTTGATACATGGTGCGCGCCAAGTCGGGCCGTTCAACGATGGGCACATCATGCTCGACGGCGAGCTCGCGGATGCGTTGGGCTGTCAGCCGCGCACCCTTTGCGACGACCACGGGCGCGTTCATCTCGTCAGCCTTGTACCGTAGCGCTACGGCGTACGTCACCGGGTTCGTGACGACCACGTCGGCCTCGGGAATTTCTTTCATCATGCGCTGCGTGGCCATTTGGCGCTGAATCTGGCGAACCCGCTGCTTAACCTGCGGATCGCCCTCGAGTTCCTTGGTCTCCTGTTTGGCTTCCTGCGCCGTCATGCGCTGATCTTGCTGGTATTGCCACCGCTGATAGAGGAGGTCCATGACCCCCAGCACAAGCATGGCCAAGACCACTCGGAACCATATCAGCGCGATGAGCCGGGCCACTTCCTGCACGACATCCAGCGGGGTGAGGAACATCAGCGTCAGCAGTTCTTCCCATCGCCCCCACACCGTCACGAGCACGATACTCGCCACGACGGAGAGCTTGGTCATTGACTTCAAGAACTCGACCAGCGTGCGCATGCTGAAGATTTTCTTGAAGCCCGCCGCCGGGTTCAGTTTCTCGAACTTGGGCTGAATGGCTTGCGGCGCCACCAGAAACCCCACCTGCAACACGTTGGCGACGACGCCGGTCAAGAGCAACACGACCATAATGGGTAATACCGCGAGACCAAGAAGCAACACCATCTCCCCCGCGAGTTGGCGCGCAATGTCCACGTCGAGTATCGGTTCGGCGAGCACTTGGAAATAGTGGCTCC
>PUMX01000239.1 GCA_003552485.1 Candidatus Hydrogenedentota bacterium | reverse complement strand
GGGGTTGCGCAAGCGAGGCATTCCTCTTGTTGTCCGGAAGGATCAGCCGGATGAAGCGGTGTTGGCCTACGCGCGGAATGCCGCTTTGCTTGTGTGCGACGTTGGCTATCTGCGCGTACAGCGGGAGTGGCGTAATGCGGTGGCGGCAAAGGCGCCGTGTCCCGTCGTGGCCATCGAGAGTGACGTGATTGCGCCGCTCGAAACGGTTTCGGACAAAGAAGAGTACGCAGCGCGCACAGCGCGCCCCAAGATCCATCGTTGTCTGGAAACGTTTCTCCAACCGCTTCAAGAGCGTCGGCTGAAACGGTCCATGCTTGATGAAGTCGATGAGGAGCTTTCGCTGGATGCCCCCGCTGGATTGCTCGATTCGTTGAATATCAATGCTGGCGCCGCGCCCTCTGGGCATTTCAAAGGCGGGCGCCAGGCCGGATTGAAGCTGCTCGATGACTTTATCGAGCGGAAGCTCACGGACTACAGCGCCAATCGGAACGATCCCAACGCAGATGCGGTCTCGCACATGAGCCCGTATCTGCATTTCGGGCAATTGTCGCCCTTGGAAATTGCGCTAGCGGTTTGGGAGGGCGCGCAGCCGGGGCAAGCGGACGCTGTGGAGGCGTATCTCGAAGAATTGATAGTCCGCCGCGAACTGGCGATGAACTTCGTGTGGTTTAATCCGGAATACGATCAGTACGCCGCAATTCCGGAGTGGGCGCGCAAGACGCTGGATAAACACCGGCGCGATAAACGCGACTACGTTTACGATCGAGACGCCTGGGAGGCGGCGGATACGCACGATCCCTACTGGAACGCCGCCCAGCGGGAAATGGTCAAGACGGGCAAGATGCATAACTATATGCGGATGTACTGGGGAAAGAAGATTATTGAATGGAGCAAGGAGCCCGAAGAGGCTTACGAAACGGCGTTGTATCTGAATAACAAGTACGAATTGGACGGCCGCGACGCCAATTCATTTGCCGGTGTGGCGTGGTGTTTTGGCAAGCATGATCGTCCCTGGAAAGAGCGTGCGGTGTTTGGTACGGTTCGATATATGAACGCGTCGGGATTAAAGCGCAAGTTTGATCCCGACGCCTACGCGCGCCGCATCGCCCAGCTATAGGAGTGACGTTGATGACGGAGCACGAAGACGCGCTTAAGCCTTCCAACCGCTTTTCCGCGAAGGCGTTCGTGGTGAACCTTCTCGTGTTGGCCGGTTTCGTGCTTTTGGTGGCTGGCGTGGCAGCGTTCGGCGGATTGTTCAGCGCGCGGACATCAGGGGAGTGGTATCAGAATCTTGAGATGCCGCCCTGGCAACCGCCGTCGTGGGTCTTTGGCCCCGTTTGGACCATTTTGTACATCCTTATCGCTGTATCGGGCTGGCTAACGTGGCGGCGCACGGGATTGGCCGGCCAGGGATTGCGAGCCATGACGGTCTACTTAATTCAGTTAGCTCTGAACGGAGTATGGCCGCTGTTGTTCTTCGGCTTGGAGCGGCCCGGGTTGGCCTTCGGCGGCATCGTGTGCTTGTGGGTGGCCATCGTGCTCAATGGGGTGTTGTTTTGGCGATCATCACGCGTGGCGGCCGCGCTGCTTGCGCCATACTTGGCCTGGGTCACTTTCGCGGCCGCGCTCAATCTGTATATCTGGCTTGTGAACTGATTCGGCGCTGGAATCTCAGGCCTTATCACTCGTGAACTGGTACTCGCCGGAACGGGCGGCATAGATGGCGTAGCCGCCGTTGGATCCTTTGTAGGTCAATCCTTCGGCGTCCATGGCCGGATCGCCGCCCTCCCGTACGTTGTGCGCGTCGTCCGTAGGCACATGGATCATCGCGCGGGTGTTCGCCGGGATGCGCACGCGTAGCGTAAAGCGCCCGTCGGCGTGCTCCCATGCGCTTTCTATGAGGCCTTGAATCGACTCATAGGCGGCGCGCGCCCGTGCAAGGCCGCCTCCAGGGTGCGGCTTGATGACGAAACGTTTGAAAGAGGGAAACGACGGATCGTAATCAATGCCGGCCATATAACGGTATAGCCACTCGCCCACGGCGCCCAAAGCATAATGATTGAACGAGTTCATGTTTGGATCCTGAAAGCTGTTCTCCTCGGTCCATCCGTCCCAGCGCTCCCACACGGTGGTTGCGCCGTTGCGGATAGTATAGCCCCAGGAAGGATAGGTTTCGTTGAGCAGCAGGCGGTAGGCCACATCGGTGTAGCCCGCGTTCGTGAGCACGGGGAGCAGATATGCCGTCCCTAGAAACCCCGTAGCTAGATGCCAATCCCGATCCCGGAGGTTATTGACCAAGCGCTCCGCGGCCTTGGCGCGCGCATTGGGTGGCAAAAGCCCGAAATGAAGCGCTAACACATGCGCTGTTTGGGAGTTTCCTTCTACCTGACCGTCTTCGCGCACAAAGGCTTCGACAAAAGCCGCCTTTATGGCTTCGGCCAAAGCCCGGTATTCGGCGGCGTCACTGTCGCGCCCGAGAATAGCGGCGATCTCCGCGACTCGTTCCGTGGAGGCATGGTAGAAAGCTGTCGCGATCAACTCGATGGGCGCGCCGCCCTCCAAGGAGAGCCAGTCGCCATAGGCGTTGTTCAAGCGATTGCGGCGCACGCCGTCCCCATCGCCGTCGCGCATGTAAGCGATCCAGCGTTTCATGCCGGGATACATATGCTCCAGCACCATGCGATCGCCATAATGCTGGTAAACGGTCCAAGGTACGAACACGCCTGCATCGCCCCAGCCAGGGGCTCCATCTTCCAGCACGCAGGCGCGAGGCGCGACGTCCGAGAAGGCGCCGGTCTCGGGGTTCTGAGCGTCCAGCACATCTTGTAGCCATTTCGTGTAGAAAGCCGCCATATCCATGTTAAAGCAGGCCGTGGGCGCGAATATCAAAGCGTCGCCCATCCATCCCAGGCGCTCGTCGCGCTGGGGGCAATCCGTGGGAACTTCGAGCGTGTTGGCGCGTTGGCTCCAAAGGATGTTGCTCCATAGCCTATTGACCATGGGGCTATCGCATTCGAACTGGCCGGTTTGCGGAGCGTCGGCCTGTAACACGACCCCGCGCACGCTCTCCTCGTCCGGCGGCTCAGCGAGTCCGGCTAACTCCACATATCGGAAACCGTGATAAGTGAAACGGGGCGCCCACACTTCCTTCTTCGCGCCGCGAAGCCAGTATTCGTCCGTGGCCCGGGCGCCTCGAAGGTTCTCGGTGTAGAGTGTTCCATCGGGCTGAAGCGCCTCTCCAAAGCGCAGGGTCGCCTTGGTCCCTTCTTCGCCGCGCAAGGAAAGCCGAACGTGGCCGGCCAGATTCTGACCCATGTCGAAGATGTATACGCCAGGCTTCGGCTCGGTGATGGCGGTAGGCTTCAATTCTTCATGGGCGCGCGTTGGCGCGCCACGATAAGACTGAACGGCGGCGTGTACTTCCAGCGTCACCGCGACGGAATCCCATGCTGTGTCGTCGTAAGATGGCCTGTCCCATCCATGCAGTTCCCGGCGCGCGTCGTACTGTTCGCCCACAAGCAGATCGCTTTGGAGAAGGGGGCCATGCGTCGCTCGCCAGTCCGGGCCAGTCGCGATTAGTTGGCGGGAGCCGTCTTCGTAGTTCAGCTCGAGTTGTGCTCGCGCGCGCGGACATAGCCCATACTCGCCGCGGTATTTGTTGAACCCGATGTAGCCGCTATACCAGCCGTGACCCAGTACGATACCCAGCGTGTTTTCACCCGGGAATACTTCGTCGGTGACGTCGTAGGCCTGGTAATAGACTCGCTTGCGGAAATCGGTCCAGCCCGGCGCGAAGACATCGTCGCCTATCTTACGACTGTTAAGGCGCAGTTCATAACAGCCCAGCGCCGTTGCGTAGACCATAGCAGAGGCGACGGGGTTGTCCACCTGAAACGTGGTGCGCAGGAACGGGCATGGGGGAATACTCCGCGCGTTTTCGAGGTGGTAACTCGGCGGTTCATCGTAGCCGATCCATGCCGCGGCCCAATCGTCTTCACTCATGGGTCCCATGCTCCACATGGCCGGTTCGCTGAAGGCGCTGGGTTGCTCGTTCTTGTCCCAAACGCGGACGCGCCACCAGTAACGCGTCTTCGGCGCAAGGGGCGGCCCTTCATATGGCGTATGTTGCGAAGCGGTGGATCTTACGAGACCGGAATCCCATACGTCGCCTTCGCCCTGAGCCAGTATTTCCGGCGTGCTGGCGATAATAATCTGATACGCGCGCTGGTGCTGACCGCGCTCATCGGATTCCACGGTCCAGCAGAAGCGCGGCGCGCTGTTGTCTAAGCCCAATGGATTGTGGCGGAATTCAGTTCGTAGCCGGGAGGGGATGAGCAAAACGGTCGCCTTCATATGTTAAGAATGGGCGCAAATGCGCGGTGTCTGTGCTGCATACATTGCTTAGCTAAGGTATTCTATTACTCAGCTAGGAATTGCGCAACAGCCGCTGGCGTCGATAGAGAATCTCGCAGAGAGACGACTAACGTGCAGCGGATGAATGGTTACTTGTCAATCGCCGACCGAGTTGGCTTTGCCCTGCTGATAGTTACGCAACTCCCGTCAAAGCGTTTGATAATCCCTCACTTCATGAGGGGGCGGCGACTTTCCAAAGATTGGGCGACTGCCAGGGCTACCATCGTTCAGGTTGAACAACGAAATGTATACAAGACGTTTCTGTTATAGAAGGAATAGCGGCGTTCTGGGAGTTGGCCGGGCGAAGCTTGAAACCGTTCGAGCAGAGGCTTGAGTAGTGAGGGGTTCAGATTATTAGGGTTCCGTACGATGAAATGTGGCAGGGGTGTCGAACCGGCCGTGACGCCAGCCCGCGCCGATCTGCGGAACAGCGGTTCTTTCCGTAAGGCGTAGGTTGCGGATAATGAGGCGGCATTAATGCTCCGCACGGTGACGATGGCTGGCAAGAAAACGAAGGCGGGACAGGGGGCGGGCCCGGTAAGAGAATGGAACAGTAGGTTCATGATTGAGAAGCAGGGCGAAGAACAGAGAACACAGCGCCGGGTGGCGGCAGAGCTGCCTATGCGCTATGCGCTTATCCCCAACGACGGCCAAGCGCCACGGTTCGTGCACGCGATTGCGACATCCATTTCCGCGGCGGGCCTCAGCTTCGTGTCGCCGGTCTCCATTCCAATCAAGACGTGCTTGGTTATGGAACTTGCGGTACCGCGTAGCGACAAGATGGTTCATGCGGAAGGCCGTATTGTCTGGATAGATGATGAGCAGGATCACGGAACCGACATCGAATACGGCGTGGCGTTTGACACTGTGAGCGAACCGGAGGATTTGGACCGCTACGTGCGGTCCATCGATCTGCGGCCGCTGCTTGAGGCTATGGTGCGTGAAGGCGCCTCGAGCCTACACTTGTCCGCGGGAACCGAACCGGTCATCCGAGTCAACGGCGCCCTGCGGCCCATAGTAGCCAAACAGTTCTCTCCGGCTCAGGTGGAGAATCTTGTAATGGGGCTGTTATCGCCGAGCCGGCGCCACACACTCAAACAAGACCGCAATCTGGATTTTGCTCTCTCCATACCCGAGCTGGGACGATGGTGGGTGAATGTGCATTATCAGCGCGGCCATATAGAGGCGGTGTTCCAGTCCGTGGATCTCACTGCACCCACTCTTGATTCACTCGGCCTGCCAGAGGCGGTGCGCGATCTTGCC
>PUMX01000241.1 GCA_003552485.1 Candidatus Hydrogenedentota bacterium | reverse complement strand
CCGCCTCGGCGATGTCCTTGGCATCGAGGCCGCGGGCCTTCGCCTCCTTGCGGATGTCGCGGCAGAGCTTCTCGTTGTCGCGGTACTTTTGGCGGAAGATTCGCATTGCATGTCTCCTTGGTTGGGGCTGGGCGACGCGCCCGGGGTCAGCACGATGAAGCCGCGGTCTGCGTGAAAGTGCAAGTCTGCTGCTCTGCTTTTCTCGCGGCTTACTGCCGGCGTTCGGCCGCTCGATGCATGCGACGCTGATTCGCCGCCAGGTCCGCGGGCGTGGCAGCTTCGCCGCCTGGAGAATTCGACGGCGCATTATCCGCCGGGGAAGACGCGCCACAAGCCGGAATAAACAGTAGCGCAACAAGCGCGAAAACAATAACTCGCCTCGTATTCATAACCCGATTCCTTACAGTTGACGTCGTTTGTCCGAATCACTCACGATCCTCTCACACCCATTAGACACCATCTATCCATTTGGGTTCGAGTGGAGTTGATTAGCTTTGTGCGCCGGGATCGAAATCGAAACCGCCAGCGCGTCCCTTTGACTGTGAAGCCGTATTCGTCACAAAACAGGCGCGGTATTGCAATAACAATATACAGTGTATACTATATCGACCAAGATACCACATATCGTACTCCTGGCAATTCCGAGCGAAGCTAATGGGACAACGCGGCAAAGCGCGCCAGTAGCAAAGCGTTCCCATTGAATGCGGGAACCCAAAGCGGCGTCCCCATTGATGTTATTGCTTGCAGACCCTGAAAGCTGCCTGTACTCGCTCTCATCGCTGCGGCAAGCGTATGGCGAGAAGCCCGAGGGGTAATCTCCGCGCGACATCTCACAGCCAACATTGGTAGGGGCATCGGCCGCATAGCAACAGAACGCCAACCGATTCCGCCGACAATATGCTAAAATTGTACTGGAATAGCGCAAACCAAGGGGACAAACTATGCACAAGAAGAGTCTTGGCGCCAGCTTGCGCACAATCCTACGGAACACGCGCTGGCATCTGGCGTCTATCTTGCGGCGCCAGCAGACGCCCCGCGCCGCGTGGCGGGGTATCGTGAAGGATTTTCGCAAGCTAGGCCGGCAACTCAACACCGATGAGTATACGGAAGAACAGATCAAGCGCGCCAAACACTTGGTCAAGAAAGGCCGCAAAGCCTACAACAAAAAATTCTATCAAGAAGCGGAAGAGTATTTTCGAATGGCGCTAAAGGAATATCCCGACTACGCCTGGGCGCATACTTATCTGGGTCATGCCCTGCACTATCAAGGGCGAAGCCGCGAGGCGGTCAACGCGTGGACCCGCGCCGCACGTATTGCGCCGGATTCGGAAGCAGCAAGCAAAGCCCGCATGAAGATCCAGCACATCGAGCACAAAGAGGGGGCTGTTGTCCGGGAGCTTGAAGACCGGGTCGTACGAAGGAAGGAATGAAAAGACCGCATGCGAGCGATAGAATCACAACACGGAGGAAAGACGTGGTGACATCACAGTTCAATTACCATATGCCCGTTCAATTGGTTTTCGGCGCGGGCGCCTTGAATTCGCTACGGGATCATGCTGCGCCGTGGGGAAAGAAGCCGTTCATAATCACGGGCCGCCGGTCTGCACGCTCTTCCGGCGCTCTAGGCCGAGTGCTCGAGCATTTTGACGATGCCGCCGTTTGGGAAGGAGTCGAAGAAAACCCCGATACCGACACATGCGATCGCGCCGCCCGCGATTGCCGGAGCGAGCAGTGTGACTTAGTGATCCCACTGGGCGGCGGCAGCCCGATGGACACCGCGAAAGCCGTGGCCGGCTTGGCCCTGAATGACGGCCCCTGCGTGGATTATCTCGGACGGGATACGTTCACCAACGGCGCGCTTCCTATCGTCGCCATTCCGACCACCGCCGGCTCGGGTAGCGAAGTAACGCCGTTTAGCGTTCTGGTCAACGCGGGGAAACAGGAAAAGCGCACCATTGGCGGCCGGAATCTGTTCGCCAAGACCGCTATTCTGGATCCCGAGTTGACGTTATCGCTGCCGCGCCACGTTACGATCAACACCGGCTTGGATGCGCTCAGCCAAGCCATGGAGGGGATGGTCTCAAAGAAAGCCACCGCCAAAGGCGACATCCTCGCGCTCGAAACGTGCCGCATGGTCCGCAAGTGGTTGCCCGAGGCGGCTGACAATCCGGACAACACCGAGGCGCGCGCTCATATGCTGTTCGCGGCGACGCTTTCCGGCTGTGTTATCGCTCAGAGCGGCACGACGCTTGTCCACGGCATGGGCTATCCGTTCACACTCGAGTATGGCGTGGCCCACGGCCTGGCCAACGCGCTGTTGCTACCTCCCTTGTTCGCCCACAATGCCGAATATGCGCCGGAGCGCGTCGCCGCCATTGCCGAAGCGTTAGGCCGCCCTACAACCGCCACGCCGGAGGACGCGCGGACACACATCGGGGAAGCGATACATGCGCTGCTCGCCGACCTGGGCGTCTCTCCAGCCGCTCGCGATGCAGGCGTGGAAGAAAGCCGCCTCGAAGCGATGGCTACCAATATCGCTTCCGATCCGTACCGGTACCGAAACCAAATCGGGGACATCACCCGCGACAAAATAGCGGCGTTCTACCATCAGGCATACACCGGCGCGCTGGCGGTGTAGCCCTTAGTCGACCCGGCTGAGCTCGGCCACATCGTAACGAAGCCGGGCTTCGCTGTCTGGGGAAACACTCACGGCCGTTCGGGCGAGTTCGGCTTCGCCTCGTTCGGCCAACGATACCGTGACATCGCCTGCGGGCATGAGAGAAAGAGAAATCTCGGGCGCTGTCGACACCACCCAGCGGACGACCTCGACTACGTCTTCGTCCTCTGAACGCACAATTACCTCCAGCTTTGGCTCAAGCGTATTCGGTTCGCTGAATTCAAGCGTCATCGCAGCAGTATTCGCCGCCACATGCGCCTCCTCCGAATACGTTTCGCCAGGGGCGAGGTTCACCGTTCTCTCCCAACCCCACCACGAGCCTTCTCGATCAAGATTGGCCCACAAGCCGAGTACGCCCTCCCCGGGATCGAGATCCGGAAGCTCTAATCGGCCGTCAACGAGGTCCCTGATCTGGAATTCCGCCCCGGCGGGCGCAGGCATTCCGCGTTGCGCCCGTATTTCCGCCATTTCTTCATCCACTGGCGGATTCCATCGCACGCCAATTCGCCCAACCGCCTCGCCCACGAACGTGACGGGAACCTCAATGGCCGCGGTCCGCGGCAAGGCGACTTCGATCGTCAACTCGGCGTCATCGGCTGGTTCAACCGCCACGCGGCCTGTCGCGTAACCCTCACTCCGGCCATACAATGTAAACTCCTCCGCCGGCAGCGCATCCAGCTCAAAAACGCCATCGCCATCGCTCACCGTGTAGCCCGGCGCACCCTGCGGCGGAATGCCGTTGAAGGGCGCAAAGGCCAGCAGCACGTTGCCAATGGGATCGCCTCGATCATCGACGGTCTTGCCGTGCGCCACGGGGCCCGGCGTCAACGCAATGACGATACCTTCGCGCGCTTCCCCCGCCTCGACGTCACTGACAATTTTTCGCTCCAGGTGGTAACCCGGCGCGCGGACCATGATGTGCGCTGCGCCCTGCCGCACGCGTTCAATTAAGAAACCGCCATCGGGGCGTGTTTCCAATGGTTGCGCGTACAGATGGTTGTAGGCCTGCATGGGCGGCGTGCGCCATTGCGCAATGGCGAATTCGGTAATGGGTTCGCCAGTTTCCGCGTCGATAATCTCCCCCTCGATTTGGGCGAACGATGGCAGCTCGACTTCGAGGGCGTCCGTGCCTGCGGCGACATCCGCCATTTCGTGGTCCGGATGGTCCGTGTGGGTAAAGTGAAGCCGGTACTCGCCCGGATCAAGACCGCGCACCGTAAACGAGCCCTCCGGTCCAGTCCTCGTCTGCCGGGTTCCGGCGGGCCCGCTGGCCACCACGCTCACAAATCGGGCCGGTTCGCCATCCGGCGTGCGAACACGGCCAGAAATCGTCTCCCTCGGCGCACGCGCAATCTCGGTATCGGGCGTGATGACTTGGTCGTCCAGTTCTTGATCCGCTTCCAGCGACAGCGGCAATCCCGCCCGCTCCGCCTCATCCGTCTGATCCGCGGGAATTCCCCGCAGGCTCACCCGGTACTCGCCGGGAAGCAGGCCGTCGAATTCGTACTGTCCTTCGTCGCCACTATCCACAAACGCTTCGCGGTAATGCCATTCGCCGGCAATGCGATAGAGAAACACCCGTTCTCCGGAGAGGGGGTCGCCACCCGGCGTTTCAGCAACGCCCGATAGGGCGGCCGTGCGCGGCTCGGTGAGAATTAGCTCCACATCGTGGGGATCGGGATCGTCAGTGGCAAAGGGCCCGGCTACCTCCGAACCCGTCTCATCGGTTTGCGCAATCAAGTATAGGCGCGCGTCCGCAGGCGGATAAACAGTGAACGCTCCGTCATCATCAGTCTGTACGGTGCTTGTTCGCGCGCCTGCAGCCCCCCAGCGAACCACGGCGTCCGCCACGGATTCACCGGTCTCGTCTCGCACGACGCCATGCACTGGCGCCCATCGCCGCACCTCAAAAACCAGTTCCTCTTCGGCCCCAGGCTCAAGCGTCAGCGTGCGCGCGCCGTCGATAGCGTAGTATGGCGGCGCGTCCGCGGGCGAATCCCGGAGCGCCGACTCGGGCAACACGGTCTGATAAGCGCCGGGAGCGACGCTCTCGAAGGCGAACCGGCCATCCTCGCCGGTCCAGTCGATCGTGACAGTTGTTTCCCCTTCTTCATCCATGAGCCCCACAAGGATGTCGGCAACCCCTTCCCCGCTCTCGTAATCGACTACAGCGCCTGTGATATTTGCTGGTTCGTCCGCGGCAACATTGCACGGAGCGGCGAGGCCGTATATAACAAGGCTGCCGGCAATCGCGGCGGCAAACCAATTAAGTCGTAGAGGCGCTGCGCTGCGCATGGGGATCATGGTAAGCCCTCCTATTCGTGAGGTTTGTTCCCGTTTCATTCGCGGCGATGCGCCTCGGCATAGTGTACGAGGCTCGCCATACTACTGACTGTAAACCACGTGCGCCCACCCGTCAACTTTCACGCGGGGCGGCGCCCATACAGAAGATCTGACGCGATCAACCGAACCAGCGGCAGCTACTGCAGTCGCCAGGCAAACCGGCAAAGCAAGCGAAAGACATTGCCATGAATCATCGCTGATCGGGAAGGTCTGGCCGCTCAATCATGTTGATAGAGTAATTCGTTGATCCAATAAAGTGCTAAATGGGCCTGCAATATGCGGGAGCGAGACAATGCCTTTCGTGTCACCATGCGAGCCGGCGATTGCAGCGCTATTCGGCTTTGGCGCCGGCGCGGTGGTAATGCTACAATAGGCGCGCATCAGATTCGGCGGCGCATCGGTGGCCCGAAGCCGTCACGCCCCTGCTCGATATCCCGGCTGGAGACTGTTCACCACTCTGTTGGGGCGCTGTTCCCGCCAAGACAACGTCGCCAGTTCTTTCCGTGCGTAATCGGAGCGGAATCGATCTGAACCGGGCCCTACGAACCGATGAGGTACATTATGGCTGTGAGATCGCCTTTTCCCGAATGGATACGCCAGGGTTGGGCCTCTGGAAAAGATTTCCACGACACCAAGGAACTCGTGGAAGACCTCGGCTT
>PUMX01000338.1 GCA_003552485.1 Candidatus Hydrogenedentota bacterium | reverse complement strand
GCGCTTCCGAGTGAAAACACACGAGCGCCGCCGTGCTGCCGGTGGGATAAAACTCCCAAGCGTCAGTCAATGTCACGCCGATTTCTTCGCCCGCGTGGAGCAGGTCAAAGATAACCTTGTTGTTCTTGTTGTTCGCCATGGCGGGATATCCGGGCGACCAGCGAATGCCCTGTTTGGGGTCTTCCACGCCTGCAGCTTGGCGCAAGTGATCATGAACATAGTCCGCCAGATCTTCGGCGATGCGATCTGATAAACCTTGCAGATACAATGTCGATTCGGAATCGTTGTCCTTGCGGAAGCTTGATATGAAATCATCGACCTGCGGACCCGACGTGCAGAGCTGCAGACCGGCCACATCGAATTCACCGGACTCCCTGGGTCGGAAATACTGCGCCGCGCAGACTGTGTCCTTCTTGCCCGCGCCCACGACGAGCGAGAAGTCGATGCGCGCTACTTCTCTTGTAAGGTCTTCGGGATCGTAGAGAATAATCTCGTCTCCCTCGGACTGACAGGGATACAGGCCACACACAGCCAACGGCTTGATCCAGCCGTTGGCGTCGGCTTTCTCGATCCATTCGTCGAAAAGCTGATCGAGCCTCTCGGCGGTCTCCCCACGCTGCTCGCGCGCTTTCTTGCCTCCGAACTTCCAGTTCAAGGCGTACAAGGTCTTCTTGTCGATATGCGGCGCAAACTCCTTGAGGGACAGCTCCATCTTTTCTAAAGGAATCCAGGGGCTGTCGGGCTCTATGTGATTGTCAAAGGACACTTCGCGCCGCGGAAGCGTCGCCAACAGTTCTTCTTCCTCTTCATCCTTCTTCTTGGCCTTTTCGAACTGTTTGCGCAACTTGTCGCGGTTTTCTTCGTGAAGCTTGGCGCGCGCGTCCGGTCCCGACATGAGCGTGTTCATCACATTCACGCCATCCATGGCCGTTGGGCAGTAGAACACGCCGCCGCGCATTGCATCGAGATCCTCTTTGCCGGCCAGGCCAACATATGCGGCATGCCGATGGTTCACCGGGGCGCCGCCGACAAGCACGGGCAGATCAGCGAGACCCTGTTCCTCCATCATCTTCGACACCGTGATCATGTGGTTCGAGGTCTGCACCAGCAGCGCCGACATGCCGATGGCGTCGGCGTTGTGCTCTTTCGCAGTGTCAATGTAGTCCTGCAGCGGCGTCATCACGCCGAGGTCGATGACGCGGTAGCCATAGTTTTCGAACAGCGTCTTGGCGAGATCCTTGCCAATGCTGTGAACATCTTGATACACCGTGCCAAGCACGATGACGCCCTTGTACTGGATTTCGTCGTGGACATCGGCTCCGCTGGTGACCCGAATGTACTCCTCGATAAATCCCATGACCTGCTTCATCACGTCGGCGGACTTCAGCAAGTGAGGAAGCGACGCCTCGCCGCGCGCAAAACTGTCGCCGAGATCCTGCATGGCCACCATGAGGTAGTCATTGATGAAAGTCAGGGGCTCGTGCTTCTCCATGGCCTCGGCGGCCTGAAGAGCAATCTTGTCTTGATACTCGTAGGTGTGGCCTTTGAATTCGAACGAACCTTTCTCGCGCTGTTTGAAGCCATCCCTGATCTTCTGGCAAATGGCTTCTTCGAGGGGTAGATCCTCGTACGAACTACGCCGGACAACCGTCTTGCCCTTCTTGCGCTCGGCGATATCCTCGAGTTCGGCGAAGGCCTCCATGTCCGCTTCGTGAATGACCTTGAGCGCCAGCGCGTAGTCGTGCTCATCGATATCGTCAACCACGACGTAGTGATTGGGGTTGACGATGGCGCCGTCCAAGCCCTTCTTACGCGCTTCATCAAGGAACACCGAAGTCAGCACCTTACGCATGTAGGGTTTTTGCGCAAGACCGTTGGTAAGATTGCCGACGCCCACACAGGTGCGCAGGTCCGGGTGAATCGACTTCACCTTCTCGATGGCGTTCAGCGATTCGATGGCGAAGTTCATACCCTCCTGCGACTCGGAGCCCAAGGGAAAGACGTTCACGTCGATGAGCAGACGATCCGGCGTGACGCCGTACTTGCCCGCGGCTTCGACGATCTGTTGCGCCAGTTCGTGCTTTTCGTCCGCTGTGGCGCCGGGCCCCTGCGGTCCCGTGCATAAGCCGATGTAAAGGGGATCGTGATGCTTGGTCGCCTGGACGAGCGCATCGAGCTTAATCACGCCCGGCGAGGCCTCTTCCATTGATATTGAGTTAAGAATGGGCCGACCGGGATACACCTTGACGGCCTCTTCGAGCGCTTCAATAGCGAAGGAGTCCAGGCACATGGCGCCGGAGAAGTCGGTGGTCTGTCTATGCACCACCTCCTTGAGCGCCTGAGTTGTATCAACGACGTTCGAGTCCATGCACACGTCAATGATCTTCAGGCCGAGCCCCTGCACCTGATCATGCACTACTTCTTCGAGGTCCTCATGGCGGACGCCCTCGTCATTCTCAACGGCCTCGCGCACCTTTTTCGAGCCGCGCACATTCAGGCGTTCGCCAATCATGATGAGCGACTCGGAGCTGTCCACCGCCACGGCCTGCTGGGGCCCTGAGATATACACCGTTGTATCCGGCGTTCGCGGCTTGGGCTCGATTCCGCGCACCGCGTCCGCGATGGCGCGAATGTGGTCCGGCGTGGTGCCGCAGCAGCCGCCCACGATGTTGATGCCGTATTCCTCGACGTATTGTTTGAGATAACCCGCTAGCTCGTCGGGCCCCATCTTGAACACGGTCACACCGTCCTCGGATTGCGGCAAACCGGCGTTGGGAATGACGGAAATAGGCAGCTTCGAGTATTTCGACATTTTTTCGATGGCGGGCCCCATGAGGTCCGGGCCGATGCTGCAGTTGATGCCAAACACATCAATGCCGATGCCCTGCATGGTGGTGAGCGCGGCGTGGATGTCCGTATTGAAGATCTGCATCTTCGCGAACTGGTCCACCGTGACTTGGGCCATCACGGGCACACGTTTGCCGAATTCGTCCATGGCCTTCAGGCCACCCGTGACGGCCGCTTTCAATTCAAGCACATCCTGCTGGGTCTCGTGCAGGATCACGTCGACGCCGCCTTCAAGCAGCCCCATGACTTCGTGGTAGAAGTTGTCCACGATTTCGTCCCACGTCGAGATGGTTAGCGTCGCCTCGGTGCTCGATAGCACGCGGTTTGAGGGTCCAATCGAACCGATAACAAACAGCGGGCGACCGTCATAGTCGGCGTCCTTCTTGTGCTCTTCCCGCGCTTCACACGCAATCTCCGCTGCACGCCGGCTCAGCTTGCGCGCCATTTCCTCGTGGCTGAGTTCGCGGATGTCGTCGCCGTATGGATTCGGCGCGAAGGCGCTCAGGTCAAGCTGTTTGAAGTCGTATTCCGCAAAGCGCATAGGCGACGCGCCGAACGTATTGGTCTCGACGGCGTTGGCGCCGGCGCGGTAGAAGTCGAGATGAATGCCGCGCACTTCATCGGGCTTCGAAAAGGTGAGCAGGTCCGCCAGCATGCGGAAGTCCGCGCCGCCGAAATCGGCGTCGGTCAAGTCGAGCTTCTGAATCTGCGTGCCCATGCCGCCATCGAGCACGACGATCTGATGTGTAAGGGTTTCACGAAAGTCCATGACGTTGAAAAGCGCCTCTATGGTTTTGCGTTCGGGGCTGGTCTGGAAAATAGGCGGGTGACATAATAACTGCGCGCAGCATTGCCACCGAATCCTGGCCTGGCGGCCGCTGGATGCGTGCGTGCTGCGCGAGGACCTGATGCCTACGAACGCAGTTCGTTGCTTCTGCCGGAGTGAGTGGATATGAAATCAGTATACTAAATGCCGCACATTTCGTAAAGCTGAGCCCCATGTGCGTTGTCCCGTCCTCTGTCTGTACAACATTGTGGAGCGCCGGATTATTCTCACGGCGCGCAGGCGTGCGGGCATCTTGACGGGCTACGCCGCACCGGATTGGACGCCAATGTCCTTGCTTTTTGGGGGTGACGCAGGAAAGAATGAAGACCGCCAACCATAACTAGACCAACTCAGCGCGACACATGCGCACGCGCAAAGCGAAGAGTGCGGCCAACGGTTTCCGTTGGGTGTGGCGCGGGCAGTTTGACGGGAAAGGAATCCATCCATGGTAACGGCTTTTGTCTTGGTTAATGCGCGTCGTGACGCCGTCAACGAGACCGCGCAGGCGCTGTTACAGTTGCCAGGCGTCACCGAGGTGTACTCAACTGCGGGCGAATGGGATTTGATCAGCGTGGTGCGGGTAAAGACCAATGAGGAGTTGGCTGAACTCGTGACCAATCACATGCTCAAGCTGGAGGGTATTGTAAAAACGCAGACCGTTATTGCCTTCCGCGCCTACAGCGAATATGACCTTGAACGCATGTTCGGCCTCGGAATGGAAGGCTGAATAAGCGAGGCGCCCCGCCCCTCCGGTTTCGGACATTCGCCGAAGCCGGAGGGGCGCACGTTCAGTTGGTTGCCTGTATCGGCTAGCCGGGGCGGAGTGGCTGCCTATTCCGCGGCCTCTACTGCGCCAACGTCCATATGCAGCGGTTCGTCCAACAAGGACGCCAACTCGTTCAGCGTCCGCCGCCAGTTGGTCAACGACGGAGTGATGGGATATTGCATGCCGCGGCGCCATTCACCGATGATCCAATAGCGCAACACGCCGTCTTCGATCTGGCAACGAAACCGGCGCTCGTGTTCGGCGTCCACCACGTCCGCGATTTGGCCGGGCGGCGCAATCAAGCCCATACCAATCTCGCCGATGTCGTCGCCTTGGTAACCCCATAATCCGATGACGCCAAGGGCCTCGTCAATGAAGTAGTCTTCCTCGGCGAGTTTCATCATGGCGGGCGCCACGTCCATGCCAGCCAATTCCTCGGGAAGCTGCACCTGAATCTCGCTGTGCTGTTGTTCCGCGCTGGCGTAGCAACGCATTAACACGACGGCCTCCGAGTGCTCGGGCACAACATTCCTCATCTCAATCTCAACGGCGGAACGCAGCGGACCGACTCCAATCACGCGGTGCTCAAACGCGACATCGCCCTCACCGGCCGGGCTCTGGGCGAGGTGTTCCGTATCGCCGTCATACAAGGTGACGCCGCCCAAACCGCTGGTGGTTCCGACGTGTAGCGTATCCATGCCCCATTCTTGCTCTTCGTGGTAATTGACGTCGATGAGCGGGTAAACCAACCGGTCTGGCTTGGGCAGGCGGCGCCAGACGTGCTTGCCAAAAGTGTCGAACTGTCCGGTGTAGAACCGGTACCCCGCATACTCGGATTCCCAGGCCACGTGGCCGGGATTATCGAGTACGGCGTTGGTCAGCATGGGGAAATCCACCGCGCGTTCGCCTTCGGGTTCGTAATAGATGTAGAAGCGCGCCTCGGCGTCTTCGGGGATATCCGCCATAAACGTGAGCCGCTCGACCCCGTCGAAGTCCCAGTCATCCACTTGGTGGGGCAACTCGAACCAATCGAGCCATCGATCGCCCATGACCACCGCGCAATGATTCGGGTTGAAATCCGGCGCCGTCTCGCGCAATGCGTCGACCTCAATGCGCACCGGCCACTGTTCGCGGTAAGCGCCATCCGTGTTGTCGATCCGGACGGGCACGCGGCGCGCATATTCGTGGCCGTCCACTCGCAGCGGATAGACTTCATCGCCGTCCGGCGCCGGCGTGTCCAGAAG
>PUMX01000467.1 GCA_003552485.1 Candidatus Hydrogenedentota bacterium | reverse complement strand
TCGGAACTCGTAGAGAAACCGATACCTCAGCAACCTGCGGACGCCCAGCCCATGATGAAGCAGGCTGCGGAGGCGTCGCGCGAGGTTGCGGCGCGATTCGTGGAGCTCTTGGAAGCGCTAGGATCGTCAGGCGACAAAACCAAGACGCTGGCGCCGGTGGTGAGCGAGCCCGATGCCAAGCCGGTATCTGAGCGGCTCGAGGCGCTGTTGAAAGCGTTGAGTGATTTCGTGCGGAAGCACGACTCATCTGGCAATGTTCAGCCGCGATTGAGCGCAAACGCTGCGAACGAAACCGGCAAGCCGCTGTTTCCGGAGTTGCGGGAATGGCGCTCGATGGTGGACGAATTCGAGCCAGCGGCTGCACGAACCGTCTCTCGACGGGTCTTGGAGCTTCTGGCCGCGCGGCTTGCAGCCTCGGCCAAAGAGCATGACGGACGGGACGGTAAGGACGTCGCGTTACGCTTGACAGAGGCCCTGGCGAATTCTGGAGCACACAAGCCAGCGGAAGAGGGCTTGTTGGCGGACGTCAAGCCTTTGTGGTTGCGTTTGGCGCAGGCGGAAACGGCGGCGGACGCCAGCCGTTCCAAGCCGGTCCAGGGCGCATTGGGAAGCCTGTTGCAACGGATCGCGGCTCACGGGACTAACCAAGCCGTGCTCGAAGAAGCAGCAGGCGGTGCGCCGCGGGAAACGCCTTTTCCGGACTTGTTTGACCGGGGCGCTTCGACGGACACCCGCGCCGCCGCGAGCAGCGAACTGTGGCGGCTGGCGGATTCGGCTGGCGGACGTTCATCCAAGTCCAGTCAGCCGTCTGCGAATAACGCCAACGCCGGACGCTCAGTCGTTGCGGGTGTGGCCTTTGCGCCGGAACGCGCCGGCCCCTCGACTCCGCCCGCGGCCCTTAGCGCTCCGGGCGTTGGCCCGGTTACGCATGAGCTCAATGAGCAGGTTGTGCGCAACGTGCGTTACCTGGTCAATCAGGGCGGTCAGTCGCTGCAAGTGCGGCTGGTCCCTGAGTCGCTGGGTGAGATGCGCATTCAAGTCACCATGGGCGGCGAAGCGATGCGCGTGCATCTCGCGTCGGCTAATCCGCTTGTGCGGGAAGCGCTCGAGGCGCAACTGGGTCAGTTACGCGAATCCTTCGCGCGCGAAGGATTGGACGTGGGCCGAGTCACTGTGGGCGCTGACATGAACCAAGGCGGCGGCGCCTTCGCGAATCATGAGTCGCGTCTGTTTGAACCGCCGCCTGGGCCAGGTTCCCGGCAGGGCGCCGGGCAAAGCGGCGCTTCCACGCCCGAGTCCGGATCCCAAACTTTGCAAGGGCCGGCGATTATAAACGGCCACATTGATGTCCGGATTTGAGGACACACAACAGCTAACCGCGCGCTTCCATGGCGCGTCCATAAGGAGGTACTCGCATGAATGCATTGGTGGGAGCTCGGATCAACGCCACGGGCTTGATGAGTCCGTCTCCCGAACAACGGCAAGAGACGTGGCGCGAGATGCAGTCCATGCCACAAGCGGGCATGCTGGGCCGCATGAAACAACTCGGCATAGCGCCGAAGAGCGCCAGCGTAAAAGAGACCACCACCGCGGAAGAAGGCGCCGCGATACCCGGCGGCGACGATCTCGACCGGATGGCGTTTCTCAACCTTCTTGTCACGCAGCTCCAGAACCAGGATCCATTGGAGCCCATGGACAACACGGATACGATCGCGCAGTTGGCCCAATTCTCGGCGCTCGAACAGATGCAGAATCTCAACACGAGCTTTGAAGGCTTTACCGAGACCATGGGCCGGGCGAATTTCGTGTCCGCAAGCTCATTACTGGGCCGCCTGGTGAGCGGGGTCACCGACGAGGGTGAACCCATAACCGGCGAGGTGACCCGCGTCCTGATGAGTGAAGGCAAGCCCTATGTACACGTGGGCGAAGACGGCGTGAAAGTTCCGCTTTCCTCGCTTCAGGGCATCTCATAAGGGGGTTGAGATGAAAGCCTTTGGCGTTCAACCGCATCAGGGCGCGCAGCCTTTGGCTACACGTCCGTTGGCGCGGCCAACGCCGGACTGCGGACCGGCGTTCCGGGACATGTTGGCGCAAACGCTCGCCGCTAGCCCGGGTGAACTGCGTTTCAGCGCACACGCGCTCGAACGGATCGAGGGGCGTGAATTGACGCTCACCGCCGAGGATATGAACCGTATCAGCGAGGCCGTGGCCGAAATCGCCCGAAAAGGCGGCCGGGAAGCCCTCGTGCTGACCGATCAGCTCGCCTTAATTGTGAGTGTGCCCAATCGCACAGTCATCACCGCGTTGCCCCGCGACGAGTCGGGGGAGCGTGTCTTTACGAACATTGACAGCGCCGCGGTCCTGCCGGACCCCGCGGTGAAAGGATAGCCGCAACCAACCGGGCCGGACTCCTCCGGGAGAAGCCCGGACGCCGCTGACAGACCGAGGCGGCGTCATACAGAAGAAGGAGAATCCCACTCATGGGTAGCGCATTGTTCACCAGCGTCACGGGCTTGCTCGCCAATCAGCGCAAGCTTGACGTGATCTCGAGCAACATATCCAACGTAAACACTACGGCGTACAAGGGCAGCCGGGTGCTATTTCAAGATCTGTTTTCTCAGACCCTGGAAGGCGCGCGCGCGCCAGTCGGCAATTTTGGCGGCTCGAACGCGTTACAGGTGGGTCTCGGGACCCGTATATCGAGTATCGACGTAGATTTCGAACAGGGCACCATGAACACCACGGGCGTCGCCTCTGACCTCGCCATCGAGGGCGCCGGTTTCTTTGTGTTGAGTGAAGGCGAAACCTTGCGCTTTAGCCGCGACGGCTCGTTCAAGCTCAACACGAACGGCGAGCTGATTGACCCAGGAACCGGATTCTATGTTCAGGGTTACATGGCGGACGAACGCGGGGAGATTGACGTTACGGCTGCGCCCGAAAATCTTGTCATTCCGGTAGGCGCTGAATCGATCGTTGCTGCGACGCAAGAAGCCCGCATGGTTGGCAACCTGAATTCCGATTCCGAGATCGGCCGCGAAGTCAACCGCTCGATTCGCGTGTACGACTCGTTGGGGACCGACCGTGAGGTGGGTCTTACGTTCACCAAGCGAACCACTCAAGAATACGACGGAGTCGAATACAACGCTTGGGAGTGGGAGGCCACCTTTACGAACCAGGATGAACCGCCGGTGACCCATACCGTGGGCGAGGGAGTACTGTTGTTCAACGAGAGCGGCGAATTGGCGTTTGACGGCGAGATGGATAATGGAGACTTCGTTCCGCGTCCGGAAGGCGAGACCAATATCGAAATAACCGGCGCGCAGTTGGGCGATCTCCAATCGTTTCCCGTTGATCCCTTCGAATTCGCCCTCGATTTCGCCCGCATGACCGAACTGTCCTCGTCGAGCGACGTGTCCTTGTCCCGTCAAGATGGGTTTCCGCGCGGCACGCTCGAAGACTTCAGCATCGGCCGGGACGGCATCATCGAGGGGGTGTTTAGCAACGGGCTCACGCAGGAGATTGGCCAAGTGGCGGTGGCAAATTTCTCCAATGTGGGCGGCCTTGAACGGGACGGCCAAAACATGTTCCGGGACACATCGGCCTCCGGCACACCTCAGATTGGCCTTCCTAACACCGGCGGCCGGGGGACGGTGTCCGGCGGCGTGCTTGAAGGATCTAACGTGGACCTTGGCACGCAATTCAGCGAACTGATCATCACCCAGCGGGCGTTCCAGGCGAATTCCCGCGTCATCACTGTAAGCGACGGCCTGTCTCAGGAGACCGTGAATCTCATCCGGTAGAGGCGTGTGTTCGCTGTTCCACAAAGGGGCCGGTCCGCAAGGGATCGGCCCCTTTTTGCGTGGTGCGAAGAGCGGCCATTCAGGCGCTTTCTCACAAATGGTCTCAAGCATTTGACGTTGTCAGCCGACATTCGTAGGGAGAGGCAAATACGGTAAGAAAGAGCGCCGTATCCACTTTTGGACTCGTGGGCGTACAGGCGCATAGATCAGCCCAGGAGTGGATTGCCCCTGTGGCGGGTAACTGCGCGGATGTGGTTTTGATATGGCGGAATCAAAAAGCTGCCAGAACCCAGTTTTCTCCTAGTTATAGTGGAGTCGCCGAGTAGTAGATCACAATATGTTGTGTTGGGGGGAGCATCGTGCTAGAATGCGCCCTGAAGTAAGCGGAGAGGAAGGCAGGGAATCGCCGCATGGATATAACGACCGTCATTGGCCTGATTTCGGGGCTGGCCCTCATGACGCTGGCTGTGCTGCTTGGGGGAACGCCGGGGGTCTTCTGGAACCCCCCGTCCATCGTCATTGTGCTTGGGGGTACTTTGGCCGCGACCTTGGTCAATTACCCGCTACGTGACGTGCTTAGCGTGATGGGCACATTGAAGAATGCATTCATTCATCACGCGACAGCGCCACAGACGCTCATTGAGAAGCTGGTGAACTTTGCCACTATTGCCCGGCGTGAGGGGATCCTGGCGCTTGAGAACAACGTGGAAGACGTCGGCGATCCGTTTCTCGAAAAGAGCGTGCAGTTGGCCGTTGACGGGACCTCCCCTGAACTGATCAAGGACGTGTTGAGCACCGAGCTCGCTTTCCTGGAAGACCGGCACTCGCAGGGTCAGGCGATTCTATCCGCGATGGGAACCTTTTCTCCGGCGTTTGGGATGATCGGCACGCTGATCGGGCTGATTCAAATGCTTACTGTACTCGACGATCCGTCGTTGATCGGCGAAGGCATGGCGGTAGCCTTGTTGACAACGCTTTATGGGGCGTTGTTCGCCAACATCTTCTTTCTTCCCGCCGCTGGAAAACTCAAGGTGCGCACGGACGACGAGATGCTGGCCAAGGAGATTATTATCGAAGGCATCCTTTCAATCCAGTCTGGTGATAACCCTCGCGTAGTCGAGCAGAAACTCAAAGCGTTTGTTTCGCCTTCTGTACGCGATGAAATACAGATAGCAAAGCGGTAACGGAACGATGGCGCGGACACAGCACAAGCGCAAACCGAAACCCGGGCAGAAAGGCGCGCCTCAGTGGATGGTCACGTATGGAGATATGATGACCCTTCTGCTCACCTTCTTTGTGCTGTTGCTTTCTTTTTCGACGATTACGGATGAGAAGTTCGAAGATGCCGTGCATTCCTTGCAACGGGCGCTTGGCATAATGCCGGCCAGTTTGAGTATTGCCCCCACGGATCCGGATACTCAGGCGGCGCGGCGGAGTCCGCGCAGCGTGGAGCGTGTAGCCCGGGAGCTTCAACGGCGGCTGCAGGTGTTGGGCCGCGAGCAAGAAGTGGAACTCGAGTTCGACGAGGGAGGCATAAGCCTGAGCCTGCCAAGCGAGGTGTTGTTTGACACGGCGCGCGCCGAGCTCAAGTCTGAGGCGTTCAGTGTCTTGGACAATGTCGCCGAAGTGTTTCAAGATGTGCCTGAGGCGGTGATCGAGGTGCGCGGCCATACGGACAGCCGGCCCCTGTTGAGCACGGCGATGTATGAAGACAACCACGATCTCAGCTACGCACGCGCCAAGTCCGTGGCCACCTTTCTAGACCAGTCCGGCGGGTTGGAGATGGAGCAATTCGAAATTATCGCCCTGGGACCCACCCAGCCGGTGGCGACGAACGAGACGCCGGAAGGGCGCCAGAAGAACCGTCGGGTTGACCTGCATGTGCGCGGTGACTTTGGTGAGGAATCCGTGGATGACATTCGTGAGCGCGTGGAGACGCTGCGTAGCGCTGCCAGCGACGACGAACAGCCGGCGGGAGCGTGAAACAAAGCGCCGGAACGCCGCGCAAATGAGGATGCTGACTTATGAGTGAAGAACAACCCTTGCCGAGCAAGAGGGGTGGCCTCAGCTGGAAGCTGAGTCTAGTGGGGGCGGTGGTGGTAATACCCGCCATTGCCGCCGTGTTGATCTATGCCTTGTTCCTAGGGCCTCTGTTTGCCGAGGACGATGTCGAAGACGACCGCGAAGACAGGGTGTCGCCCACCGCCGTGACGGTCACGTTCGAGGAATCGTTTACCACCGTAATCATGCCGGAGCCCAACTACCCGGCGTCTTTGCTGATGTTCAAGGTGGCGCTCGAGTGCGCCAATCCGGAGACCGCCGAACTTGTGAGGCGACACGAGGCGCGGTTCAATGATATGCTTACGGAGCTACATAGCTTCCGAACACGCGAGGAATTGAACGATCCCAATATCAAGCGCGAAATCCAGCAGCAAGCTGTTCAGCGGGCCAACGAGATACTGGAGCGCCTCCCCGTAAATGCACAGGGTGGGGATCGGCCGCGGGTCACGGATGTTTTTCACGAACGATTCGCCATTCAGGATCAACTCTAATGCTGGATTACGAAACGAAGGCGCAAGAACATCAATTCGAGGAACTTGAACACCGCTCAGAAGGGCGCCACCAGCCGTTGACGATCGACGATCTCCAGGATGTGAAGTTGCCCGTTACCGCTGTGCTCGGGCATTCCAAGCTTCTGGTGCGGGACGTGCTGCAGCTCAAAGAAGGTTCTGTTGTCCCTTTGGACAAACTGGCCGGGGAACTGACCGACATCTATGTGCGCGACAGGTTTCTGGCCCGGGGGGAAGTGGTAGTCATCGGAGACGTGCTTCATGTACGCGTGGGCGAAGTGCTGGGCGATACGGGGTTGGGTGAGGAAGAGACAGACGAAACCTGAGGGCCGGCAACCGCGGAGCGCCGCTCAGCGCGCGGTGTTCGGTCTCGCGTGGATAGCGGCGTTGGTATTGTGGACGGGGGCGGCGCACGCGGTCCTTGTCGAAGACGAATCAGATCTGCCGGGGGCCGGCGACGAATCCGCCGCGGATATCGAGTGGCGATTCCTAACGGGGCCGAGGCCCGATCTCACGCTCGAACCGCCGCGTGAGCCACCCGCCTATTGGTCCGGTCTGCAACAGCAACTGGATGCGTATCTGGAAACGGCGCCGGATGTGGGCGAGGAAGAAGCGGAACAAACGCTGGCTGAGGCGGACGAAGACGACGCCGCACTTGGCGCATTCGGGGAGGGGTTGCTCCGGCCGTTCCTCCAAAGCCTGATGGCGCTGTTGCTTGTGCTCGGTTTGTTTCTGTTGCTGAGTTATGGCCTGCGCCGTTTCGGCCAGCGCTCGGCGCTCATTCCGAGTTCCGAACTCGCCTCCGTGCTGGGACGGGTGTATTTGACCCCAAAGGTCTCGATCCATTTCGTGCGCGTGGGGGATAAGGTGCTTCTCATTGGCGTCGGCCAGAACGACCCACGCCTGCTCACAGAGTTTCCGGGGTCGACGTTTGGCTTCAAGGAAGACGCCGGGACGCCGGATGACGAGGATAGCGCGGACGTGGCCGCTCAGCGCCCGGATCAGGCCTTTTGGGATGAGCTGCAAACGCGCGCCCGTGAGTTGACTCGCGAGGACGAGGACGCCAGCGCGGATGCCGAGATCACATCTCTGAGGGACGACATCAAACGCTTGCAACGCACACTCCAGGACAGCGACCGTGAGCCGAGGAAACCGTAGCGGCCTGATACGCTCAGCGCGCTGGATATCGATTCTCATCACCCTTCTGTTGATTGGGGCGGCGCCCGCCAATGCGCAGGAGGATGGGCTCGGCCTCGACATCCTTCAAGCTGTCGAAGACGCCGCAGCACCGGATCAAATCGGCACGACTTTGACGGTGGTCATCGCGATTACGCTACTGTCGCTGGCGCCCGCTATCCTCGTGATGACCACGAGCTTCACGCGCATCATCATCGTGCTTGGTTTTCTGCGCCAAGCCATGGCCACACAGCAATCGCCTCCGAACCAGGTGCTGATTGGATTGGCGCTGTTCCTCACCTTCTTCATCATGTCCCCCACCTACACACGGGTCAACAATGAAGCGCTTCAGCCTTATCTACAGGATCAGCTGACCCAATCCGAAGCATTGGACAACGCGTTGGAACCGATCCGCGATTTCATGTTCCGGCAGACCAAACCCAAGGATCTCGCGCTCTTTCTCAACATCGCCCAATTGGACCGGCCCGACACGCCGGATGATGTGCCGTTGAACGTCTTGATGCCGGCCTTTGTTTTAAGCGAGCTCAAGACGGCGTTCATCATCGGTTTCTACATCTACATTCCCTTCCTCATTATCGATATGGTCGTGGCCAGCACGCTTATGTCCATGGGGATGATGATGCTTCCGCCGATCTTCGTTTCCCTTCCATTCAAGATCATCATGTTCGTGCTCGCCGACGGGTGGTATCTGCTGATCGGGTCGCTCGTGCAAAGTTTCAACTAGCGCAGATGCAACGGGAGCAGTGTGTCTTGCTGCACAGGCGCGAATGCGCTCCGCTTCGCCGGACCCGTCAGCCTGGTCCGGCGAAGCGGGATGAGCCACATCTACTCGTCAAGCGCGCTCAGATACTCGAGCGGGTTTTCTTTAAGGGCGGGGACACAACCCGCACAGCACAAGCGCACCAACCGATTGGCCACGACATAATCGACCGGGTCGCCCATACTTCCCAACTCGTCACCGCGCACCACGCAGTTATCCATGGGATATTCGGCGAGCTGATCCTCTACCACCGCTTCGTCGAGCTTCGCCAGCATCTCGCCGGGATTGTCTTCGAATGCAGCAAGGCAGCCCGTGCAGCACAGGCGGACCAGCCGGTTCTTGTACACGAAGTCATGGGCGGAACCGTTCTCATCGTCCAGCGGTTGCCCCGTGTTGATGCAAACGTCCAGCGGATAGTGCGGCATCTGTTGTTCGATGATGGCCGCATCGATTTCTTCCCAATGGCTTTCCATATCCTGCTCGAACGCGCTCGGGCATCCATCGCAACAAAAGCGGACTTCCCGCCCCTCATATTCAGCGACGACGGGCTCGCCCATCGAGCCTAGCTCATGTCCGCTCACGGGACACGTGTCCAGCGGGTACGGATCACCATCGGCGCCGCCGCTCACAGCAGCGCCTGCGCCCTGAGCGATCGCTAACGCGAACGCCAATGCCACAAACCCGGTCCATTCAAATACCCTTCTCATCGTTCTGCACTCCTTCTTTGTTCTTCCGTACAATCAAGCACACAGTGAACAGTTTTTACGAGGCGCGACATTCACGCCTCGGCCAATCAACTTGCCGCCCCGACGCGCTGTACAACTTCAACTCGCCTAAGGTGTTACGCGCGAGATCCTCGCATTCGGCGCCCCGGATACGCTCCAACGTTGACCACTCGTATGTTCAGATTCCCGGCGACCGGCAAAGGGGTAAACACCCCGTGTAGGCGATTGCATTTCTGTTCGCTGGAAAAATATTGAGGCGCGGTAAGAACAATTCGCGGGGCGTCGGTCGCGGGAAGGGTTTGCCCGCGTGGTTTACAAGGCTTACAATGAGCGAGGTTCATTAGCTCGGCGCCCGTCAGTCATTTCCACGAAACAGCCGCCACCGCCAAGGTTTCTACGGCGATCACAAGCATCAGGAAAGGTGGTTCGACAAGCCAATGAGCATGCTTACTCCAAAGGAAATTGTTGCTGAACTCGACAAATACATCATCGGCCAGAATGACGCCAAGCGCAAGGTGGCGATCGCGTTGCGCGATCGTTGGCGGCGTCAGCAGCTTGCCGAAGACCTGCGCGACGAGGTCGCGCCGAAGAACATCATCATGATTGGACCCACCGGCGTCGGCAAGACCGAAATAGCGCGCCGGCTCTCGAAACTGGCCGAAGCGCCGTTCATCAAGGTCGAAGCGTCCAAGTTCACTGAAGTGGGGTATGTGGGCCGGGACTGTGAATCCATGATCCGGGAACTCACGGAATCCGCCGTGACCATGGTGCGCACCGAGATGGAGCGCGAGGTGCAGCACAAGGCTGAAGCGAACGCGGAAAACCGGCTGCTCGATATTCTCTTGCCGCCGCAGCGTCAACAAACGCCACACGCATGGCGTCCCAATGATCCCGGCGCGGGTGACGAAGGCCAAGCGTTGTCTCAGCAAGAGCCGGACGCCGAAGAACGCACGCGGGAGGTTATCCGCAAGAAGCTGCAGTCTGGCGAACTGGACGACCGCGAAGTCGAGGTGGAAACGAAAGACAGCGGCATGCCGTCCATGATGCAGGTGTTCTCGAACTCGGGCCTTGAAGAGATGGGAGTCAACTTCCAGGAGATGCTGGGCAAACTTATGCCGCAACGCCGCCAGGCGCGGCGCACACGGGTATCCGAGGCGCGGCGCTTGCTCGAACAGGAGGAGCTGCAAAACCTCATCGACATGGAAGTTGTGGCCCGGCGCGCCGTTCAGCGCACCGAGGACACGGGCATTGTGTTTCTCGACGAAATAGACAAGATCGCCGGCCGCGGCGGCTCAAAAAGCGGGCCTGACGTATCCCGGGAAGGCGTACAACGCGATATTCTGCCTATCGTTGAAGGAAGCAATGTGACGACGAAGTACGGAACCGTGCGCACGGATCACATCTTGTTCATCGCGGCGGGCGCGTTTCATATGGCCAAGGTTTCAGACCTCATTCCCGAGTTGCAGGGCCGCTTCCCGATCCGTGTCGAACTCGAGAACCTGGGCGCGGACGACTTCATCCGCATTCTGCGCGAGCCGCGCAATTCGTTGGTCCGCCAGTATCAGGGGATGCTTGAGACTGAGGGCGTCACGCTGGAATTCACGGATGACGCCGTCGAGGCCATCGCGCGCATGTGTCAGCGCGTGAACAGCGAGACCGAGAATATCGGCGCCCGGCGGCTACACACGATCATGGAGAATCTGCTGGAAGACATCTCGTACGAAGCCACGGACAAGGCGGGCAGCCACGTGCGGATTGACGGCGACGAGGCCGAGCGCCGGCTCAAAGGCATCCTCGAAGATCAGGAGCTGAGCAAGTACATACTGTGATCCGGTTCGAAACACTCGAAGCAAGCGGCGGCGTGCTCGCCGCTTTCATCGTGCGGGACGGCGCGGCGGAAGAAGACGCCCTTCACGAGCTGGGCATCGCACCACGGCAGACGGTGCGGTGTGAGCAAGCGCATGGCGACCGCCTTGCCGTGGTGCGGCGCTCGGACCTCAGCAGCGCGGAGGCCATCACATCCGCTGGGGAAGCGGACGGGCTCATTTCCGGAGAAAGCGAGATAGCGCTGACCGTGCGCGTGGCGGACTGCGTGCCCATATATCTGGTTGCGCCCTCTTGCATAGCGCTTGTTCATGCGGGACGGCGCGGGACTTGGCTCCAAATCGCGGCCAAGGCAGTGAAAGCGATGACGGGTGGCCGCGGCGTGCGCCCGGCTGAGGTTTCAGCGCTTATTGGGCCCTCTGCGGGACCGTGCTGTTATGAAGTAAACGAAGCGATGGCGGCGGAATGGCGGGCGGCGGATCTGCCGGCGCACGGCCGGCGCCTTGATCTCTGGGAGGCGAACCGGCGCCAACTCACCGGGGCCGGCGTACCGCCGGAACAAGTCGAAGTGAGCGCCGATTGCACCATCTGCTCGGGCCGCTACTTCTCTTACCGGCGCGGCGACAAAGGCGGCCGCAACGTCGCCGTGCTTATGCGGCGGTAACGCTCCGGCTAGCACGTAAAACACCAGCTGGCGGCGCGCGCCCTGCTTAACCGAACACCACGGTCTTATTCTCGTAGCGAATGATTCGGTGTTCGATGTAAGCGAACACGGCGTTGGCCAGCGCTTGCTTCTCGAGACTGCGTCCCTTTCGTTTCAATTCGGCGATGTTGTCCTTGTGCGAAACGCGCTCGACCACCTGCTCGATGATCGGCCCTTCGTCGAGATCAACCGTGGCGAAGTGCGCCGTCGCGCCAATGACTTTCACGCCCCGATTGTACGCCTGCCGGTACGGGTCCGCGCCTTTGAATGACGGCAAAAAGCTGTGATGGATGTTGATGACGTCCTTGCCGTAAGCGTTCAAAAAATCCTCGGAAAGGATGCGCATAAAGCGCGCAAGCACGAGAAAATCAGTGGTGTCCTTCACCTGTTCCAGCACCTTCTGCTCGCTTTCCGCGTGGGTCTCCGCGCTGAAGGGTATGTGGACATACGGAAGGCCGTGCTGCTCCGCCAGCGGCCGCACGTCGGGGTGATTACTAATCACGCATGGAATCTCGACATCAAGTTCGCGGCTGCGTTGCCGGTAGAGCAGTTCGACAAGGCAGTGGTCGTACTTCGAAACGAGCACGCCCATGCGCAGCCGGCGCGCGCCGTAATGGAGGGTCCACCGGGCTTCCAGGCGCCGCCCCAGTTCGCTCCAGTCGTGCTCGAGACGCTCCCTGTCCGTTTTGGCGTCGTCGAAGCTGAACTCGACCCGCATGAAGAATCGGCCGCCATAGGGATCCGTGGTGTATTGATCGGAATTCACGATATTGCCGCCGTGCCGGAATATGCAATCGGACACTTCAGCGACGATACCCGGCTGGTCGGGGCATTGAATGAGGATGACGGCCGTTTCCATGGTTGCTCCTATACGTAAGGCTGCTGACAGGTGCAGTTCCCTGGGCCAAAGAACGCACGCTACGATGTTACACGAAAGAGGCGGAACCGCAGAGGCGGCTATTCGTTCCCGCCGCTGTTGTCTCTTTGAAGGTCTTGCGCTTGGCGTTCGGCGAGCATCGCGAACATCTCGCGAATATCGAACAGGCCCCGGTAACCTACATAGAACGCGATGCAGATGTACCACGCCAGGCAGCCCATCAAGATTAACCACCAGAACCATTCCATCGTAGATTACTCCTTATTGCTGCGCATACTCGGTTGGCGGCTGTGGTTTCAGCAGCGAGCCGATAACCATAGCGGCGCCCGAGCCCACGAACGCGGCGATGCCTGCAATGGGCGCGCCAATCCAGTCGGCGAATTCCTGGGTGGCTTCGATTTGCCCGAGTATTAGATGAGAACATGGCAACACCGCGCCCACGATGATGGCCGCGTACGCGCCCCAATTGTTGGCGCGCTTCCAATAGCAGCAGGCGATGAGCAGGCTCAGCATACTCGAGAAGTAGATGGTGCCCGTTAAGGCCAGATAATCCCACAATGCGCCGCGCAATTCGTACCACAGTCCGTAGAAAAGCAGGAACGCGCCGATGAGGCCCACGATGATGCGGTTCACGAGTATGCCCGTTCGTTCGCTCCACTGGTTCCTATGAATCGGCGCCATGAGGTCGTTGTAAATCACGCTGCCCCAGGAAAGCATGTACGAGCTGTTGGTGGACATGTCCGCCGCGAGCATAGCGGCCAGCAGGATCCCCATGATTCCGACGGGCAGCAACCCGGAGAGATAGGTGGGCATGGCGTGCAGGCTGTCATCGACAGCGCCCACGCCCAAAATCGTCAGCGCGGCGATGCCCCATATGCCGGGCATCACGAAGCGGCAAATGAAGAAGACGCTGGTTCCCATGTACATGCGCCGGCCCGTCTTGGCGTCTTTCGAAGCAAGGATGCGCTGAACCACCACCTGCCAGGTCAGCGTGCCGCCAAGGGCTACGAACACGTTGAAGATGAGCCAGGCAGGGCCGAGTTCGTCATGGATGATCGGGTTAAGTCCCCCCGCTCCATGTTCCGCCTGTACCGCCTCCGCCATGTTGCTCCAGCCCACGGAGACCAGTACGAGGATAGTGACGACAATCATGCCCAAGCTCATCACCAGGAATTGCAGGAAATCGGTAATCAGCACGGACAACATACCGCCGACAATGGTGTACGTGGCCACGGCAATCAGCAAGACGGTCATGGTGATCTCGAGGTATTGCGGCGGCAGTCCGATGAAATGCACGAGGAACTCGCCGCCCACCCGCAAGAACATGCCCATGTTCAGTAGACCGCCGAGCACGATAACGAGGCCCGCCAGCCAACGCACGCGCGAGCCATAGACTTTCTCGAACAGCTCGGGAATGGTCATCACATTCGCGTTGCGCAATGGGTTGACGCAAAAGCCGGTCAAGCCTATGAACAGCATGGAGAGGCAATAGAGGATTCCTGGCGTTGCGCCCGCGAATCCGAAATTGAAGCCATTCTGCGCGGTGTACATACACGTGACGATGCCGAACTCCGTCGCCGCCAGGCTGGCGATACCCAAGTGCAGATTTACGCCGCGGCCAGCTACGATGAAGTCCTCGACTCGGCCCACGTACTTGCGCACCATGATCCCCAACGTCATGGTGGCCGCGATATAGACCAGCACGATGGCGCCGTCTATAAAGGAAAAATCTTGCATCCGCGTCTCTCCTTCCCCTTCATGGCGGCGCACGGTTGGCCGGTAGCGGCCGACGCGCCGCGCAGGCGAATTATCGCGCCTCGTCCTGCGGCGTCAGGTCCGGCTCGAGCCGGGCCTCGGGCCGTGCCTCAAGCAATTCCACCCCCGCCTCGTTCGCTACGAGCAATACGTCGCGGTGTCCCACGGCGGAGTGATGCAAAACGGGAAGCTCTCGCAATGGCGGATGGAACGGCAACAGCCACCGCCAGTCCTCGTGGCGCACGAATAGGTAGGCGGGCTTTCCCTCCCTGAACGATGCCTCGAATTCCGCAATCTTTTCGCGTAGCGCCGACTCGACCGCCGCCGCGAACTCACCGGCGACATCCTCGTCATCCACGGTTTCCCGCACCGCGGCCTCGAGTTCATCTAACTCGGCTTCCGTCACGTTATTGATATCGGCGATCGGAACATCCTCGACGGCGCGCGCAATCGCCCGGCGCGTTTCGACCTGCTTCTGCACGCTCTCCCAATAACCTAGGTCCGTCTCTGTGGCAATGTCAAGGGTGTCAGTCAGCACCTCGGTGTGGGGATGCTCCGAATAGAAGACGTAGGCCTCGCGGCTGAAGGCCACGGAATAGATGCGGAAATCCTCGCCAGCTTGGGCCAATGCGCGCAAGGGCGCGCAGAAGTCACGGGCCGACTTGTGCGGATTCAACGCGGGAAATGCGACAAACACGGTGATCAACGCCAGACACCCAAACTGTCCGGCGATCCAGTGCGGGAGCCGCCGGGCCGGCGTTGTGGCCGCGCGCCAGCCGGAGTAGGCGGCGAAAGCCCACGCGGGAATGCTCAGCATAAGGAAAGCCGGGCTCCACTCATCTTGGTATTCGGGGATGAACAGAATGACGAACGGGGCGGCGCCGAGCAGCGCGAGCACAAGCACCCACGCCCAAGCCGTGCGTCTGCGCCATAGTGTGCGCGCTTCGCCGAGCAGCTCCGGGAGGCTCGCGCCGATAAGTATCGCCATGACGGGAAACAACGGCAGCAAATAAATGGCGCGCTTCCCGATAATGATGCTGAAAAACACGAGCGCCGGGAGCAACCAGCTTAACAGCAGGCGCATCGGTTTACCGGAGCGCCGGTTCCTCCACGTCCAGTACACGGTCCATGGCGCGACAAGCGTCCAGGGCAACAGGTCCACCGGAATGGTCTCGAAGATGTAGTAGCCCGGCCACTGGGGTTTGCTCACTCCAAGCACGGCGCGCCCAATCGTCTGCCGGAACACATTGTCGCCGGGGTCAAGGCCTTGCCGGGCGCTTTCGGATGCGGCCATGGCGAACGCGGGAATGTACCAGGCGGCTAGCACCGCAATCGCCGCGAGGCTGCCCACGACCCAATGCGTCTGTTTGCGTTCGGCGCCTTGGCGCCAGTAGAAGGCGAAGATGGTGAGCAACGGAAACACCAGCGCGGGCGGCCCCTTCGTGAGCAAGCCGGCCGCGATAGCGGCGTAAACGAGCCCTAGCCAACCGCCGCGCTGTTCTTCGCTCCAGCGCCAGAAGGCGTATAACGCCAGCAGCATGAAAGCGGTCAGCAGCATGTCCGTCTGTGCGGTGCGCGCCTGCCACCAAAACCGGTTCATGGTCATCAACGCGGCCCCCGCCCATAAGCCAACGGTCGGGCTGTACAGGCGCGCGCCAAGAAGGTAAGTGAGAATGAGGGTGGCCACCCCAGCGAGCACCGACGGGGCGCGGGCGGTCCACGCGTTTACGTCGCCGAATGGCGCGGAGATGGCCGCGATGCTCCAGAAAAACAGCGGCGGCTTCTCGAAATAGGGCTCTTCATTGACGCGCAGCACCCAGAGATCGCCGGTTTGCAGCATCTCGCGGGCGACAAGCCCATAGCGTGGTTCATCGGCGGGCCACAGGTCATAGCCCCCGATATTGGCGCTAAAAAGGATAAGCCCCGCCAGCGCGAGCAATGCGATATGAGCCGATTGGCGCGCCATTGCCGTAAACTCAACCCCCTGATGCGTCGTCGTCGCTATACACCGGTTTGCCTCGATGGATAAACCACAAGTTGCGAAGGTAGATCAGCGCGCCCAGCGCCATCCCAATGGCGAACACCCATTCACGACGCTGGACGTAAGAGACGAACAGCAGGATGCTCGCGGCGATGCTGAGATACCAGAACGCCGTGGGCACCACGCTTCTCCGTTTGTACTCGGTCACCAGCCACTGCACCAGAAAGCGGCAGGCAAACAGGCCTTGCCCCGCCACGCCCACGGCCAGCCAGAACCAAATCTGCCGGGCGCGTTCCGGCGCTTCAGCTTGGGCTAACACGTACTCACGGTACCAGATGTGCGCCACCGCGGCCAACGCCGCCACGACAATGCACGCTACCAGCGCATGCAGGACGGGGTAGCGTTGGTCGAGATTGCCGCTGCGCCGCCGCCAGATGTGCACGAGATTCCGGGAGTATATGACGATGTTCAGGCTTTGCCCCAGCGCGCCCACGGGCGACTGGATATGGAACGCATAGACCAGCAACATTAACGAACCGGCGCTGCTCATATACCAGAATACGGTGGGTATAACGCTGCGCTTCGCAAATTCCGAAGCGAGCCACTGCACATAGAAGCGGCCCTGGAAAATGAGTTGACCGAGAAGCCCGAAGGCGAACCACAGTGAATCCGAGAAACCGTTGGCCGTGAAGAAGGGCAATGCGGTTTATTCCTCTTCCTTGATATTTAGCCGCACATAACGGCGGCACAGCCAACGAACCCCAATCAGATCATAGATGCTGCGCCATAAGCGGTTATTGACGCCATAATTCGAAGTCCCGTGCAGACGCGGACGGTGGTTGACGGGGCATTGCGCAACGGAAAAGCCGGCGGCCCGCATCAATGCGCCCATGAAACGGTGCGCTCCATTGAACGGCGGCACATACGCCACGCACGCGCGCCGGAAACCTTTGGTCCCACAGCCCGCGTCACGGATTCCGTCCCACAGCAACGCCATCCGAATACGGTTGGCCGCCACGCTCGACCAGCGCCGCACCCACGTGTCGCGGCGGTGCGATCGGTAACCGAACACACAGTCGTATTCCTCGAGCATTTCGAGAATGCGGGGAAAATCAGCGGGGTCGTTTTGCAGGTCTCCATCAAGCGTCAGTATGTACGCCCCACGCGCCCGTTGCATGCCCGCCACCAGCGCCGCCGACTGGCCTTGGTTGACGCGCAGATGCACGCCGCGCACACGCGGATCGCTCCCGGCCAGCGCGTCAATGCGCTCCGCCGTTCCGTCCGAGCTGGCGTCGTTTACGAAAACGCACTCGTAATCGAAGTCCGTCAGGACGGCGAGCGCCTCCCGGATCTCCGCCGCCAGGGGCTCCACGTTGGCTTCTTCGTTATGGAAAGGGACTACTACCGAGATAAGTGTCGCCATAATGCCGCCATTACCGCTGTTGATGATTCGCGGGATTATAGCGAACATGGCGCTTCGAAGAAACTCCCCGCGGCGCCCGGCCCTCGAGGCCTGCGCAACGGCATGCGCGCCTGCGCCCTGCAATCCAAAGGGTGTCACTTTTCGCAGGTTGGATTGACATCCTGCGAAGGCCTGTGGTGCAATGCTTCCGCTAGGGCGCTCCTGGCGAGGCGAACAGCGAAACATGGAGAGAAGGAGTTATCATGAAGAAGAGAATGTACACGAAGTGGTTTGCTCTTCCTGGAGCGGTCGGCGTCGCCGTAGCGGCCGCATTGTTCTTCGGCGCGGCCAACGCCGCCATCGAGGTGGACCCGCCAGTCAACACGCTTACCCCGGAACAAGAAGCACAGGGGTGGACGTTACTGTTTGACGGGGAGAATCCCGGCGAGCATTGGCGCGGATATCACCAGGACGAATTGCCCGATGGATGGCAAGTCATAGAGGACGGATGGCTGGCGCTCGTAGAGGCTGGCGCGGGAGATATCATTACCCACGAACAGTTTGGCTCATTCGAGCTATTCATGGAATGGAAGGTCGAAGAACGCTCGAATTCGGGCATCTTCTATCTGGCCCAGGAAACGGACGGCCCCATTTGGCGTAGCGCGCCCGAGTATCAGATTCTGGACAACGCCCCCACGCAATCGCCGATCACCGCCGCGGGTTCACTGTTCGACCTTATTGGCTCGACGGTTTGGAACGAAGTTGAACGGCCCACCGGTGAAGTGAATACGGCCCGTATCGTGAAACGCGGGGACTATGTCGAGCATCATATGAACGGCCGCATGCTCTTCAGCTTCGAGATTGGCACGGAAGAATGGGATGAAATGGTGGAGGCGAGCAAATTCGACGCGCCGCCTTTCGCCACTGCGGATGAGGGCCACATCGGTCTACAGGATCACGGTGACTGGGTCGCCTTCCGCAATATTCGAATTCGTTCGCTTGACGGCGAGTGAGGAACGGGGAACGGTCCCACAGTAATCCGCGTATCCCAAACTGGGGCGGCGTGAGCCAGGCTCGCGCCGCCCGCCGAGTATTCTTCACTCGAGCGTATACACCGCATCCAGCTCGCGATAGCGCTCTTCGTAGTCGAGTCCGTACCCCACGACGAAGTGGTCTTCGACGGTGAATCCCACATAGCCTGGCGGCAATGGCCGTTCGCGGCGCGAGGGCTTGTCAAGCAGGGCGCAGTATTCGAGGCGCGCCGGTTGCTCCGCGTCGAGCCGGTCGAGTATGGCCGCCGTGGTGCGCCCGGTGTCCAGGATATCCTCGACGACGAGCACGTTCTGATCGCGTAAGGGACATTCGGGCCACACGCTGATTTGCACCGCGCCGCTCGAGCGCCGGCCCTGATAACTCCGAGCGCGGATGAACTCGAGCCGTTGCGCCGCCGTGATGTGGCGGATGAGATCGCTGGCGAAGATGAGCGCGCCTTTGAGCACCGTGACCACAACTATCTCATCTCCCGCGAAGTCCTTTGAAATCCGCCGTCCCAACTCTGCTGTCCGTTGTTGGATAGCATCCACCCCGATGAGCGGCGCCTCACTCAGCTGCGGGTTCAATGGTCACCTCCACCATGCGTTCAGTATCCGGCGTGACGGCGAACCGGCCGTTCATGGCCCGGCCCACTACCCAGATGATCTCTTCGCCCGCCGTCATTACGAGCTGCTCGGCGCGTTCCCGGCCGCCGACGCCCAGATCCGTCAGATAATCCTTCACCTTCCGCGTTCCCTCCATGCCTAAGGGGTTAAACCGGTCGCCGGACCGCCAACGGCGCACCCTTAGAACGCCATTGGCCGCGGCGCGTTCATCAAAGACCTGGCGTTCCGGTGTGCAATAGCGCGACAACGGAGTCGACGGCGAGGTTTGGATAAGCGCGGCGGTGAACCGGCGCCCGAACGCCTGCACCGCGCCGGGCACACGCAGCACGGCTTCGCCCTCGTCTTCGGGCTGCGGCGTTACAACTTCGAGCCAATCCCGCCCGATGTAGAGCAGCACCCCCGCGCCGAGATCCACGCGCCGGCCGCCTCCTTTCTCCGCAATGACGCGCCGCGCCGTCTCGATGGACTCGAAGCCCGGCGCCGCGCCGTGACGCCACGCCAGCCGGCGCAACAACCGCCGTTGCAACGCTAGGGGTCCCTGCTCGAATTGGCGGCGATCGATGCGGCCCGCCGAATCCATACAGCGGGTTTCAAAACTGAGCGTCTGTTCGTCCAGCAAAGTCTGTTCATCCCGCTGCATTTCGGCAAACTGCGCTAGAACCTTGCCCAAGGACGGATTGAACCGGCGCGCCAGTTCGGGGATGACCTCATGCCGCAACGCGTTGCGGATAAACCGGGGATCGGCGTTAGTGCGGTCCTCGCGGTAGGATGCGCCTTCGGCGGCCAGATAGGCCACGAGATCGTCCCGTGTACAGTCAATCACCGGGCGAACCACAGGCACGCCGTGGGCTTCGCTCACCGGCGCGACGCCCGCCACGCCTTGCGGGCCCGCGCCGCGCAGGAGCCGCCACAACACCGTTTCCGCCTGGTCGCCGGCGTGGTGGCCCGTGGCGACGGCCGCGCAACCGCGGGCCCGGGCGGCCTCGGCGAGAAATTGGTAGCGCGCCTCGCGTGCGTAATCCTCGAAGTTGCGGCCAGCGCGCTTGGCTTCCTCCGCAATCGAACGCGCCGCGATGACGCAAGGCAGGTTGAGTTCGGCGGCGAGCGCTTCGACAAACCGCGCGTCCTCGTCGCTCTCCGCGCCGCGCGCGCCGTGATTCAAATGCCCGACGGCCTGCGCATGGCCAAGCCGGTGGAGGATTAGAAGCAGCGCAACGGAATCAGCGCCGCCGGACACGGCGCACAGGACAGGCCCGTCCGCCGCCATGCGGTGACGCGTCATCGTGCGGCGAACGGTTTCGAGACAGTTGGCGCCCGGCGCATCCACGGGAAGAACCGCTCCTGGAGATAAAAGAAAAGTGCCGGTGCACGGATTCGAACCGCGGACACGTGGATTATGATTCCACTGCTCTAACCAACTGAGCTACACCGGCACATCGGATGGCGGTTACCCGCAACTTGGCGATAGTTACCGGCAACCGTCCATAAAGTACCACACCAACACGGAGTTTGTCCACTGCGACCACACGCTTCAGCCACCCTATAGGCGGCTGTGTGCGCGCCAGCCAAGATACTGCCGCTTTGTACTGCTCTTGCAGCCGCTGCACACGAAGGAAGGTATATCCAAGCGCAGGCAAAGCGCCTGGAATCGCCGCGCATCCCGGCGGATCTGGTCCGATTCCCGGAATTTTCAGCTTGCACCACAGGCGGCTACGCGTTACTCTTAATATTCAGTGGGAATTGCGGCCCTGTAACGACAGAGGAGGATCGATTATGTATGCGTGGTTTGTCGTATTACTTGCGGCGGGCGTAGCCCAGGCGGACGTGCAAACGCACGCGGACGCGATTCTCGAGGCGCAATCGCCCAGCGGCGCCATTGTCAGCGCTGAAGTCGAGGGCGCGGCCCGTGTGGATCCCTTCGCCGGTAATATTGCGGCGCTCGGGCTCGTCGAGGCCTACCGTATTACGGGAGAAGAACGCTATAGCGACGGCGCCAAAGCGTGGATCAACTGGTGTCTTGAACACCGGGATCCCTATGGCGGCCTTAGCGTTCGCGAGAGGCGTGACGGGGTGTATGAGTCCGTGGACGATCCGGATGCGCCCGATCCAGCCGCTACCGCGGCCACCTTTTTGGCCACCGCGAATTCGTGGCGAATGATACACGCGGATCGCGCATTCGCTATCCGCGAGAAGCCCGGCCTCTGGGGCGCCTACCGCCGGATCCTCGACACCATGGACTACGACGGCCTATCCGTGACGGACTATGACGAGGGCCGCAAACGGTTGCGCAACAATGCTTGGGTCTATCTGGGCTTTGACCACGCCCGCCACGTCGCCGACATTGTGCGCGACAGCAACTGGACCCGCCGGCTCGATGACGCCCGCCGAGACATGCGCGACGCCTACGACGATATGCGTGGCGAGGATCACCTGTATCCCGCTTACCGCGTCGTGCGCGCGCCCGATGGAGAACTGGCCTCTGCGCAGGATCGTGAAGCGTTGCGCGCAAACCTGTCGGCTGCCGCCATTGGGCCGCTGCGCTGGAGCCAGGGCATCCGCACGTACCAGGCCGCGCGCGAGCGCATGCCCTCGCTGCCGGAGCTTAACCCCGAAGAGCTGTTCTGGG
>PUMX01000244.1 GCA_003552485.1 Candidatus Hydrogenedentota bacterium | reverse complement strand
ATTGAGCGCCGTTCGTTGTTCCAGCGTAAGCGGCTCGCGTGGGATGAACTCACGAATATGCAGGCCACGCCGGGCGCGCTGGTACTGGAAGGACAAAACGGGCGGCTCGTTATTCCGAGTCCGGCCCGGCTAGAAACCAAGCGTCATGTGGCCGCGTTGTATCTGACGCTACTCGACCGGCTGCCGCATACCCAGCCTAAGCCAGAGGACACGCTTCCGTGCGAGTTGGGCGCCTCGGATCGGCGCTGGGTTCTCGGGCGTTGGACTTCAGCGGGTTTCCTTTCTGTCCTCTTTGCGTTCATGCAGCTTATGCTGTTTCCTCATGGGACTCGGCAGCCACTCCATGAGTTCGCGATTGCATTGCTTCCGGTGGGGCTTCCGCTATTTGGGCTCATGTTGCTCGCCGCCTGGTTCTTGCGTCACCGGATAATCCTGCGGAAGGATTGCATACGCGCAATCAATGGGCAGTCCGTCGATTTCTCGGCCGTGCAGGATGTCGCCTTCAATGGCAAGTGTCTTCAGTTTCGCCGCATACGGCGTGGAGGGCGCGATATCCCCGACTGGGACACGCTGAAGGAAAGGCGGGATTCACCGGACGTGACCGACAACGGTTACTGGGATCCACACTATGTCTTCCTTGCCCTTGCCGATATGGCTCGCCGGAAACGGTCGCGTCTCGGGGAGGAAGCGCATTTCGTCCATGGTCACGGTTTACGGTTGTTCCCTCATCAACTTGGCCGCAACCCACTGGAAATCTGGTACATCCTTGGGAAGCTATATATGTCCCAAGGCGAGTTTGGGCCGAAGAATACCTAATTGCACGGATTCGCCCTCTTGGGCGATTGCCATCTCGACCAGATCACTCTTGTTCGCGCTCGTTGAGATCCGCCAGGGCTTCTTCGGCCCTTTCGCGTATGGCGGCGTCCACCGATTCGTCGTCGATCAGGTCTTCAAGGATGCTCCCCACCCCGCCGCCGCCAAGGCCGGCGATGACCTCAATCGCATTGAGGCGGGCGCTCAGGTCAAGTTGCTCGTTCCGGGCGGCGCGGGCAAGCCGCCCCAACGCTTCGTCCGCATCGTCGTTGTCGGCCATGCGCTTCAGCCGCTCAACGTATACGTCCCACGCGGCGCCGCGGTGTAGATGCGAACCCTCTTCCGCTGTGCGGCGCGCCGTGTCAATGTCGACGGTCTCGCCGAGAAGCGTCTTCGCGGCAAACCGCGCTTCGGCGTCTTCGCTGTCCAGCGCCTCGGCGGCCAGTTCCTCGAAGGCGGCGCTTTCGCGGCGGTGCAGAATGGTGAGCACCGCCGCCTGCGTTGGCGCGTTCACGACTTGAAACGCGCTGGCGAGGCGTTCGTCTACATTGGGCGCGTCCAGGTTCGACAGCGCGTCAACTACCGTGTGCGCCAGGCCGGGATCGAGAATGTGCGGCATCGCGTGGGTCACGGTTTGCTCCGAGTCGATGCGCGCAAGCCCGCGCAGCACGGCGGCCAACTGGAACCGCGCCGGCTGCATGGAGATGACCACGCTGTAGATGCTTTCCGCTCGTTGCCGGCGCCCGGCCTCGCCTTGCTCGTAGGCCGCGCGTAACAGCGCCGTCACCAGATCGCCCGTGCGGACGTTGGGTTCCGATGCGCGGGGCGGTTCGCCGATGCGCGCCAGCGCGTGAACGGCCGCTGTAGCAATGGCCTCATTGCTGTGGTTCACGAATTGTCGCAGGCGCGGCTCGGCGCTGCTGTCGGCTCGTTGCGCTAAGGCGCTGATGATCGCGCGCGTGTCGGCTTCGTCGGCCTCATCCAGCGCGTCGAGTAGCGTTTGTGTCGCGGCTTCGGATGGAATGCGCGTTAGCGCCTGGAGCGTTTCATCGCGCAATTCCGGCGCGTCGATGTATTCGCGCAACGCTACCGCCTCCGCTTCGCAGCCACACACGCCGAGCAGATAGATGACCTCGCGGCGCACGGCGTTGTCTTCCTCATGTGCGCCGAGCGCGTCGGTCAAGGCCGCCGCGGCTTCCTGGCGGCCGTCTTCATCCGCGTCGGGCCGAATGCTGTGATGGGTGATGCGCTCCATGGCGCGAAGGGCCAAGCGCGCGATGGCGGGGTCGGCGTCCCCCAACAACGGGGCGAGCAATGGAATGGCGTCAACTCCCGCATCCGTGGCGTGATCGAGCGCAGCGAGCCGCGCTTCCGGGTCATCACCGCTTATGATCTCCACCAACGTCTCGGGGTTGTCGTACGCCGGGCCGTTCTCGTCGTTTTCCTCGGCTGTTCCGGGAACAGCGACACAGACGCTGACGAGGCAAGCTGCAGGAATCAACCAACGATGAAGACGCATTCCGCGGCATATCCTTTCATTCATTCTCTACCGGCCCGCTCCTTAATCAACGTCTAACACCTCTACCCCAACCGCTTCCCTAGCAAATCCACGGGCTGCGGGCAGGTTCGCTGAGAAACCGGTTCGCCTCGGCATCATTGACGAACCGTTCAGCGACAGGATCCCAATCGAGCGGGCGGCCCAGCCGGTACGCGAGGTTCGCCAAGATGCACATGCTCGCCACGCGGTGGCTGGCCCACGCGTCTGTGATGGGCGTTTCCCGCGTCCTAATGCATTCAATCCAGTTCTGGTGATGGCCCTCGACCTCCGGCGCATGGTATCCGCCAGCCGGCGGCTCGTACTCCATGACCTCTTCGCTCGCGACACCGCCGCCGCCGTCGCCGCCCTCCACGGTCAGCGTGTCCTGCGTCCCCTGGTAAACCGCGCCAAACCCGTGCTCGACCCCTTCCGGCGGGTCGCCGGGTTGACGCCAGGTCACGGTGAGCGATGGATTCTCGAACTCCCAAGTCACGTCCATTTTCGTCGGGCAATCGAAGTTGCCCTGCGCCGGTGGCGTCCCCGTGGCCGAAACGCGCACGGGTCCGCTTTCGCCCAGTTCAAGGAACCAATGGACCAGGCTGAAAATGTGCGCGCCGCGATCGCGCACATTGCCGCCGCCGTATTCGAGGAACCAGCGGAACGTAAAGTCCCAGCGGTCCCGATTGTGCGGAACCCACCGCGCCGGCCCCAGCCACATATCCCAGTCCAGGTAATCCGGCGGGTCGCTATCCTCTGCTACGCCATTGTCGCGATTCTCGTAGTGCCAGCAGTCCACCCGCTCGACGCGGCCGAGTTCGCCGTTGCGCACGAAGTTGCAGACTTTGCGGAATACCGGCATCGAACGGCCCTGGGCGCCGACTTGCACAACGCGGCCGTAGCGTTCGATGGCGCGGAGGACGGCCCGGCCCTCGTGGATAGTGTTGCACAACGGTTTCTCGACGTAGATGTCCTTGCCCGCCTCGCACGCGTGGATCGTCTGCACCGCGTGCCAGTGGTCCGGCGTGGCGATGACGACCGCGTCGATGTCGGCGCGGTCGAGTATGCGCCGGTAATCGCCGTATCGGTCCACGGGTTGATCAAGCAACTCCGTCACGGCGTCGAGATGCTCCCGATTCACGTCGCACAACGCCACGGGCTGCGCGAAGCGTTTCATGGATCGCATAACATGACGGCCCTGTCCGCCCACGCCGATGAAGCCCAGGGTGATGCGGTCATTTGCGCCGGGGCGTCCGGCCCGGCCAAGCACGCCTTGCGGCAGGATAAGCGGCGCCACAGCTGCCGCGGCCCCGGTGGCAAGAAACTTTCGGCGAGATATATTGGTCATGACGTTGCTTCCTTTTTCCGATAGGATGGTTGCCCATAACCGCCCTGCGCCACGAATCCTAGCGCGGCGCGGCTGTGAATGTCACGCGCGACGCCCGCTCACTGGCGCCATGGAGCCTATGCCCGCACGTTGCCCTCGAATTCGAGGCCGTACATCCGCGCAAATGCGCGCCAGCGCCGGGCCTCTTGACGGCTGCCGCAGTAAAGAATGGGATGCGTCCCGGCGTATACGTCGCGCACGTCGTCCATACCGTCCATTTCCGCGAGAACGCGCGTGGCGCATCCGCCGGTTGGCGGCATGGTTGGCGATTCAATGACCTTGCCGGTCCAGCAGGTGAGCCGGTCATTGCCACTGTGATACTTGGCGAGCATGATGGGCTCGCCCGGTGTCCATTGCACGTCGAGGGCGGGCGTCTTCGGCAGTTGATGCGTGAAAGGCCGGATCCAGAAATCCGCTGCCGGGCCATCCGGGCCATGCAGCTTTCGCGCACAGGTGCAGTGCGAGCCGAAGTATTGGTTATCCCGCGGATTGAACCCCGGATTGTGCAGGAAACCGGCGCGGTCCATGAGCCAGCGCCCGAGCATGAGCGTGAGCGTTCCGTTGAAATCGTTCTCGCACCCGTTGGGCACGAGGTTGTCGTTGTTGATGCAGAAGCTGATGCACGGCTTGCGGTGCTCGAGCATAAGGCACCGGATCGTGATGGCGTCGGCGCCGTGCCGCTCCATGATGTCATGCACGGCCTTGTGTGCGCGCATGGCGTCCACGAAGTAATCATCCTCGACATCAACAACGCGATCCGCCTGCCGCTTAAACGCCATGGCCTCCTCGACCATGGCGTCGTCGGGCTCGATGCTGTCGAACAGCGCATTATACTCTTCGGCGGGCGCGCCCACGACCTCCATGCCAAAGAACTCTTCAACATCCTCGCTTGGATCACCCTCACGCACGCGCAGCATTCGGCTTTGCGCAAGCATCTTCTTCGCCCGCACCGCGCGCAGGCCTTCTTCGATGCCGTCCCAGTCTTCGATGCCCTGGATAAAGTGCAGCCCTGTCGCTTGGTCGAGTTCGCGGTGTGGCAACTGGTGTTGTGCGCCCACGGGTTCATAAACAATGGCCGTCGGGGCCGATTCCGTGGCGATGGCGTAAGCCGCGTTGGACAACGTGTTATAGAAGTTGATCACCAGCACGGCGTCGGGCGCGGCGTCCTTGGTCTGGGCGATAAACTCCTCGACTTTGCGCTCTCGCCAGATGGGCTCTGGCGCAAACGAGACCTCCACGCCGAGGCGTTCCGCCATGTCCTTGATGTGCGCCGTGAACTTCTGCTTCTGTTCCTCATATTCAAACTGATAGGAAGGGTAGGTGAACCAACGATCCGCCGCCCAGTTGTCCTCCATCCGGCCTTCGTGAACGACGTCTTTCGGGGGATACAAGAAAACCGCGCTGACACGCGCGGCCTCTTTCCGCCTTGTTTCGCGCGCTGGGCTGGCGAACGCCGCGCTCCCAAGCGTCGAGCCCATGAGGCCCGCGGCCGTCATCGCGCTGCTGGCCGCCATGAACTGGCGGCGATTCATGGTGTTAAACTCGCACGATTCGCACATGACTGGTTCCCCCGTGTGTTGTTGCGCCAAGTGTTTGCCGAGCGCTATTCAGGTCCGCCGTGGCTTGATCACTCAGGCCGGAAAACGGTCGAACTCTCCCCTCCAGTTTCGATCTAACGCTCATCCAGCCTCAACTACAAGCTTTCAACGATTATACTCCTCGTAAGCAATCCATTCACCGTCGTCTGGCGCGTCGAAATCGAAAGCGAACCAGCGGTCCGCTGCTTTGTCCCAGCGGGCCTTGTGGAGCGGCTGTTCCTCCTCGGGGTGATAGGCCTTAAACGTCAGACAGTCGTTGGTGAGGATGACGGTGGTGGTGTGGAGCGATTCGGCCCCGCCGATGCTCTCGCCGCCTTTCGCTTCGTCGACGAACCAAAAGCCCGCGTTACCGCCGCCGCGATCGCCGGGAT
>PUMX01000170.1 GCA_003552485.1 Candidatus Hydrogenedentota bacterium | reverse complement strand
CCGGATGCGACCACGCTGCTCCACTTCCGGCGCCTGCTCGAGAAGCATGACCTGACCCGGGCGATCTTCGAGGCGATCAAGGGTCATCTGGCGGAACAGGGTCTGCTGCTGCGCGAGGGCACGATCGTGGACGCCACGATCACCGCGGCGCCGCCGTCGACCAAGAACCGGGCGAAGGCGCGTGATCCGGAGATGCACCAAATCAAGAAGGGGAACGAGTGGCACTTTGGCATGAAGGCGCACATTGGCGTCGATGCGGTGTCGGGGCTGGTGCATACGGTGGTCGGCACAGCGGCGAACGTCAGCGACATCGCGCAGGCCGCGAACCTGCTGCATGGCGAAGAAAGCAGTGTGCACGCGGATGCCGGGTACATTGGTCTGGAGAAACGCGAGGAAATTCAGGGCCGGGATCTGCTCATTGATATCGCCAAGAAGCGTAGCGAGCTGCGCAAGTTGCCAGAGGGACCCAAGCGCGAGACGGCCCGAGCCGAAGAGCGCTCCAGGGCCCAGTTGAGGGCGATCGTCGAGCATCCGTTCCACGTGGTGAAGAACCTGTTCCGACATCGTAAGGTGCGCTATCGCGGGTTGGCCAAGAACACCGCGCAGTTGTTCAGCTTGTTCGCGCTCGCCAATCTGGTCCTGGCGAGACGATTGTTACCCCCGCAAGGGGTTGATGCGTCCTGAGGACGCCGAAGGAGCCGGGGGAACCCGGTAAACGGCCCAAAACCGGGCAAAAATGGGGCCCAAATGCCGATTTCGGCGACCCTGGGTCGCCTGATACCGGTTCCGGCACGCCGGAATGATGAAAACGCCATTTTGTTCAGCACTTCCCTAGGTTTAAGAACAGCATTGGGTAATCAAGAGTATTGCCAAAACGCTCGGTTCATATGCCCGGCTGGGCCATTCTGATGAATTTTCTGCGTAGACAAGCATATTCAATCGCTGCACGAGCCTGGGTTCGCCCGTGGCTAAACTGGGTGTTTGCTCTTTCGCTTGACACCAGAAATAAGCTTCTCTATGGCCCGAGCGCGCCCCTTTACGCAGAGCGGATCTGGATTAATCCAAAGCAAATCGAGCAGGTAATTACCGGTATCGATAGTTATAGCGGCCGGGTCGTAAGCGCTTGGCCCCCAAAAAACGCACGAAAAGCCAAGGCTCTCCGAAGCACGACGCAAGTAGCCTCGTGCGTCTCGCACTGGCTACACGGTGTACCTTGGAAAGAAACAGCCGGTTATCAGAGACAATTAAAATTGCTAGAAAACAATGGTATTTGTTGGGACGCTGATTGCTTTTCCGAACACGATGTGGCTGACAAGTATCGAGCTTTAGACGAAATCTATGGCGAAGCAAGAAGGATGGTCCGCCTCAAAACGCGCGAAGAGCTTGACGTGGCCGCCTTTAGAGAGCATGGAACGTTTCTTGTTCACGGCGGGCCGCGAGGGAAGTGTTATTTAGGCGGTCATGGATATCACCGATTTAGTATAGCTTTGGTGCTGGGTCTGCCGCTCGTGCCCGCACAGCTGGGTTGCGTTTACAAAAAGGCAATACCGTATTTGAAGCACCTTCGGCACAACTCAGCACCGCAATCGGAATTGCCGCAATCCCCGCCTTGAAACCTGAGAGAAGAGCTGGCAACTCGGTTTGCCTTGATTGGGACATCTGGTCGCCACACAATAAAATGTCAAAGATTAGCGTAATTACAACTGTTTACAATGGCGAACCGTACTGGGAACGTGTTTCCAGTGGGATATTGCGTCAAACCCACAGTAATTTCGAGTGGGTTATCGTCGATGACGGGTCCACAGACCGGACACGAGAGTGTTTGAACCAGCTCGCCCAAAAGGATCGTCGGGTTCGTGTGTTTACGCCAGGCCGGCTGGGGCGGGCCCGCGCCTTAAATTATGCGGTGGAGAAAGCAAGAGGGGAGTATATCGCTCAACAGGATTTTGACGATTTCAGTTATCCGAGCCGGCTTGAAAAACAAGCGGCCCTTCTTGACACTGATGCCGGCGTCGGGGTGGTCGGTAGCTATTATATCTTGGTCGACGAGAACCGAGGGGAAAAATACGTCCGGATGCCCCCGACCAGCCACGAGCAAATTGTTCGCGCCATGTCAAAGAGCATACCGTTTGCGCATACGGTTGTGATGTTCCGAAAAGAGGCGTGGCGGCAAGTGGGCGGATATCCAATCTTTGACGACATTGAAGACCTGCACCTCTGGATAAGCATGGGGGCAAAGGGGTGGAGATTCGCCAACCTCCCGGATGTGCTTGGGGAGCACCGTGTTCATTCTTCTAGTTATTGGCACCGCAGCTATGACTACAAGAGGCGCCAGCGTCTCTTAGCAAAGGCGCAATGGCGCGCTATTCGCGAGCTCGGCCAGCCTATTTGGCAGGGCGTTTACCCGATCGGGAGGGCAGTTTACCCGCTCATGCCTAACGGTTTAAAGCGGTTTGTGCGCCGATTTGTGGCAAAATCCGGTGAGCGGGATCTGCGCGGGTGTCAGCGATAGTGTCTGACAATTCCGCTCATGTCGTGATTTTGTCTACGAGCATGGGCTTGGGGGGGGCCGATAAGCAAGTCGCAAACCTCGCCCGTGAGTTGGTGGCGCGGGGATTTGACGTCGAGGTCATTGCGCTTGTCCCGCTGGGCGAGATTGGCAAACGGCTTGGCGAGGGTGGCGTCAAGGTTTCATCCCTTGATTTAACGAAGCGACGTCTCGGCCTTCGTACGGTTTGGGAGCTCACCCTTGCTTTGCGGCGAAGGCCGCCCGGCCTCCTTATTACTTTTATGTTCCATGCGAATGTCTTGGGTAGGCTGATTGCACTCCTGGCAGGCATCCCTCGTGTTGTGGTTTCGATACGGAACGAGCGTTTTGGGAGCAAAAGACGAGAGTTTTTGGAGCGCATATTGCAGCCATTTTGCGATGTCATTGTGGCAAACTCGAGGCTTGCTGGGGAGGGCCTCGTAAAACGCCGAATTGTGTCAAGGAACCGCTTGCGAATAATCCCCAATGGGATCGCGATTGACCGATGTCCCGTTCGAGCCTCTGTTATGGAGACGCGGGGCTCTTTAGGGCTTGGCGCCCTGCCATTCGTGTGGGTTGCCGTCGGGCGTTTGCACTTGCAAAAGGATTATCGAACTCTCATAGACGCAGTCGCCAACCTGGGTGATATTGGGATCCCATATGTCGTCCTTATCGCCGGGCAAGATGCAGGGCTTGAATCGGCGCTGAAGGAGCGTGTTCAAGAGCTCGGTTTAATGGAGAAGATCCAATTTCTTGGCCCGCGTAAAGATGTGGAGAAACTTCTCTCTATTGCTAATGCGTTTGTCAGTTCCTCCGCATGGGAGGGGCTCCCGAACGCTGTTATGGAAGCGCTTGCATCGGGTGTTCCGGTTGTGGCTACGAGAGTTGGGGGCGTGCCGGAATTGATAGAAGACGGGCACAGCGGATTTCTCGTGCAGGCCGGAGATCCGGTCGGTCTAAGCAAGGCTATGTCACGATTGATGTCACTACCCGCGGAGACTAGGATTACCATGGGCAAATCTGGTCGGGATCACGTGCTTTCGAATTTCGGGATTCAGGCGGTGGTTGATCGATGGGAAGAACTCTTCGAAGAGGTCGGTTTGACGGGGCAAGGTGACCCTTAGTTTAGTGTGAACCGCGTTAATTGTCCGAGTAGCGGCGCGTAAACAACGGTATGAAAGCAATAATGGCGCCACCGCACTGCACCAGTCGGGTGAACGCCGGTACGCTTCCAACCGCTGCGTCCGCAACCGGGCGTGCGCTGCTGGACGGGGCGATTCGCGTCGCACAACCGGAAGGGCGGTGGCTGGATCTGGGTTCTACCGGGGTGCCCGGCAGGGCGACGTGCCGATCACGTATCTCGGGTTGTTGACGCTGGGCAAGAGCGATTTGTCAGCGGGCAAGGGCGCGCGCTCCGATCCGCACTTAATCGCGGCAGTAGAACTCGAGCGGAGCATCTCGGCGACACCGCTGCGCAAGCGCATAGATGGCTTCGCGATGGGCTACGGACGTGCGTTCGTCGGGGGAACCAAACCTTTCTGGAGCGCGTGCAGGTACCGGTCGCACCGCTGTCGACGAGGCATGTGGCGCTGGAGATGGACCTGTTTGCCCAGCACAACTCGGCGCCTACAGGGCGGGCGGCGACGGCGTCGGGTATACCTATCGCGACCGTTCAAGTGGATCAAGGCGGGTCTAGAGCCTGCGGCGAATCCTCATCGACGAGCGACCGGATGCGGTATTGAACTTCACCATCAAGCCTGTACTTTATGGCGCGGTGGTTGCGCGGTGGCTTGGCGTAGGGACGGTGGTGGCAATGATTACCGTGATAGGGTCGATGTTCCTCCCCGGGGATCCGCGGAAGCGAATTCTATTGCCGGCAATTCACCGGGCGTATCGGGTTGCGATGCGAATGAATGATACGGAGTTTTTTCAAAACGATGAAGATCTCGACTGCTTCGTCAAAAATCGCTTTTGCGACGCGAAAAGGCTATCCGCACGAACGGTTCAGTTGTAAATCTCTCGGAATTTGTGTGCGGCCAGGGCACGGTCATCAAAAGGGCTTTCCTCCTGATCGCAAGGATGATCGAGGCGAAGGGCGTACGCGAGTTCGCGTGAGCGGCGCGTATCTTGAAGGGGCGGTTTCCCGGTGCTAAATTCACGCTGATCGTCCCCATCGACGGGGATCCGCGCGCCATTGGCCGTTCAGAAATTGCGAACGGGGAACGTGAGGGGACGATTGAGTACCTGGGTGAACAACCGGACGTGCGTCCGTTCCTGGCGCGCACCGAGGTATACGTGCTGCCGGGTTACTACTTCGAAGGTGTTCCGAGGTGTATCCTCGAGGCCTTAGCCATGGGCAAACCAATCATCACAACCGATTGGCGCGGCTGTCGCGATACCGTCGATCTGGGCGTAATTGGCTTCCTAGTGCCTCCGCGCAACGTAGAGGCGCTGGGAGCGAGGATGGGTCGCTTTCTTGAAAACCCCGTGCTGTCCCACCCTCTTGGCGCGGCGTCACGGCGGATGGCTGAGGCGAAGTTCGATGTGACCATCGTCAACCGCGCAGTAATGGTCGCTTTGGGCTGTCCGGGGGTGGGGACCATGCTTTGACTTGCACAGCTAACGACTACACACACTCCGGTCGCGCGTCGAGCACGGCAACTACTAGCGTAAAGCTGGAATGCTCAGGGACGCCCCGCCACGAAAAACAGCACTTCCGGCCTGTCGGGGCGCCAATGAGGCGCTCTACCTCAACACGGAGATAGAGCGATGTGGAAGAAGGCGCTCAAATTCTCTCTCCTGGCGTCCTTGGATTTTGTTGCCGGAGCTCGACTGCAGAACAAGGTCGTTCAGCACGGTACAGAAGTGCTTTGGATTCCGACCGCCGAGATCCGCCAACGCATTATTGGATACACGCTTCGGAGCCTGAATTGCAGAGGCAAGTCTGAGCGGGTCATCGGAGGCGTGCTTGATGGCTTCTGGGACCGCAGCGTCGATTCAGTCGAAAGCGGCATTGCGCATCGTGGCTTGATTGAGCGATTTGTGGAGGGAAAGAGCTGGGAGGAAACGTCTTATTTCAAGGCAGTCCAGCGGAAATTCGCCTCGGGCAAACGACACCGGCTGGACACGAGTGCAGCCGGCTTTCTCGAGCGGAAAATGGCGGCCTGGGACCGCTTGT
>PUMX01000124.1 GCA_003552485.1 Candidatus Hydrogenedentota bacterium | reverse complement strand
TCCTCCGCGCGGCGAGTGATTGCATGATATCAATAGCCGCGCGGAGTTATGAGTTCTTCTCTTGACTCTTCGCAAGCTTAGGTTATCTTGCTCACTTATTTCTCTTTTTGCTTTAATTATCATAAATAGGTGGTCCGAGTCAAATTGTCTCAAGTTGTGCCGAGTTTATACAGTAGACGAGGTTTTCTGGGGCAGTGAGTCCGAGAATGCACAACGGTTCTTGCGTGAATCAGCTGCCCTTGCGCTTGTTGTCATTCTCCATTAGCTATAGCGTGCGGACTGATTACATAAGTATTCGTCGGACGGCGCTGGGGAACGACGGTACAAAGCAGGTAACGGCGAGATGGCGGATTTTCTCAACTTACTCGGTAGCCGCGCGAGCCGAATAGGCCGGAGTTTCATCAGCGTGTCTTCGAACCTGCCCCCGGGTTTCATCGCCATGACATGGCGGCCGGGCGTCTTGCCTGCTGTTGCGGTCAAGCGAAACTAACCGTTCTGGTCCGGTGTGATGCGTTGTGCCTATTCCTTATAGCTGCGTTCGGCCGCTTCAGAGGCGGGCCGCCGAAAAGCCGGATCGAGCATGTCGTGGATGGTCTGAATGATTATCTCCTCGACGGCGGGGCTCAAGCGACCGGGCTGCCCGAAGAATTCCATGGAACGGTCGACTTCATACCCGCCCTCACTGATGACTCGAGCGGTCGCGATATAACATGGCAGCGCGTTTGCGTAAGCGTTTACCCACAATCGTCGCCGGTCCAATTCAGCCTTAAGGCGCAAGGCGTAGTCCGCCACTACTTCTCCCGCCAGAAAGACCATGGCCAACTCGTCACCGAAATTCCAGGTCTGAATGGGATACGACAAGTCCTCTGCGTCTTCATCCTCGAACGGCAGCGCCACCCAACGCAATTCGCCGTGCGGCGCTTGATGGATAGGTCTAAGACTGGCGTCCAGGACGCGCTTGGTCTCTTCCGCAATGCTCTGTCCGTGTTGAGCGACGTGAGCGAAATCACCGCGTGGTTCGGGGTTGGCGTCGGCTCCGCAGCCGATGGCGATCATTGCGGTTAAACCGTCATAGGCAGCCTCGAGCCGCGCCGCGGCGTCGCCGGCCCAATCGCCATGGATGAAGTTATGCTCCCCGGTGAGGGTGGTGCAGTGGCAGGCGTAGTTGACCAGCACGGCGCGCAATGCGCCATCAAGATCTGTGACGGCGAGGACGGGCATATCGTGATCGACTGGCCCTTCCGGATAAGGCCCCATGCCCACGCATTGCCCATCATCCATCAACCGGCGGTTGACAGCGAAATCGACGCTACCCTGTGCCCAAGCGAGCCGGCTTTCCCGCAAGCCGCCGATGGCTTCCAGCGCCGCCTGTTCCAGCTTGTCGATGAGCGTCTCTGCGTATTGTTCGACGCGTTGCTGTTGTTCGGCAGAGAACGGCTCAGGGAAGAGGGTGGGCGCCGTTCCTTGTACAACGGGGCCCGTGTGGGTGTGGGTCGCGCAGATGGCCAGTTGTGCGCGTTCGAGGCCGGCGCTGGCCCCGAGTCGTTCTGCGACGGTTTCCGTGATCTCTTCAGTTACCCCGATGAGGTCAACCGTCATCAGCACCGACAATGGCGCAGCCTCACTCTTGAAAGCGAGCGCCTTTGCGTAAAGACGCTGCTCGAAGTCGCGCGCCTCTTCCTCGCGATTGGAATAGCCCGATAAGCGGATTGGCGTTTCCGGCGTGATATCCACCGTGGCTACCCCTACTTTCAGGGTTGCCGCTCCATCCGCCGCCTCCGGGCTCTCCCCGGCGGCGGCAACGCCGAGGAAAAGGCCTGCGAGCACCGCAAGGCTTGTCATGGCGAGTCTCACTTTCCCGATGTTGAACAACGGCTGTGTTTTCATATCTTCTCTCGTCTTGGAGTGTTTGGAGTACGGGAAATCTGTTTGCGGGAACCTTGTCTTCCGGTATCCGGCGGAATAACTGAAAATAAGCTTACAGGGAAGAAGCGGAATTGTCCATCTCTGTTGGGGCGACACCGAAACCCGTTGTGAACGGGGCGGTCTCAGTTCCGCTTGCCTTTAAAGGCATGTCAGACCGGGGGCGCCTGACGGTTCGGCTATTCCACTGTTTGGGTCCGTGGGCCGGCAGCGTTCTGTTGCTCAGCGACCACGCGCAATTCGACGAGGATCTCGCGGCCTTCGCGAACTAGCAGCATCTCGGCATGGTCCGTCTTGCCGGCGCGAGCGCTCCATTCTTCGGCCAAGGCGGCAAACGACGTTGCGTCATGCCCTTTGAGCATTTCCATTTCGGCCAACTGGCGACCTGTTTCCACGATGGCTTCAATCAGAGGCGTGGGTTCGATGCGGAGGTACAGGTTACCTTGTCTTTCCATGTACTTGGCGAGTTGTCCGCGCTCAAGCAATGGGCCAGCTTCAGCGTGGCTTGACGTCACCAGCAAATGGCCGCCAACGCTGGCTAGTGCGGGCTCGAATGCGGGGCCGCCAATGGCGGGAATATGGATAAATGGCGAGTCCTCGCTCCTTCGCGGATAGCTTTCCCAAGGTCTGGCGTCTTCGGGGGCGTGCGGGATCGCGCCGAGCAGTTCGTCCGCTTGTCCGTTGGTCTCGGAAAGCAAGGCCAGAATTGGCATCGGTGTGATGTCATAGGGGGCGAATCCGATGATGCTTAGTGTTACGGCAGGCCCTGCCGGTCCAATGAGATCCGCGATCCATGGAAAGGTTGGCGCGTCGTTGTCGTCTTCTTCTTCGTTCTCATCCGGGACCAGCATGGCCGGGGGCCAATCCCATCCAGCGGCTTCGGCGGCACGGGCCAGCACTTCCTCCAACGGCGCGTTGACATTAATGGACAGACCCGCCATGCCCGCGGGCGGCTCGAGCAATGCTGATGCGGTCAATCCGTTAAGGATGGGCGCCCAGGCGTCTTCCATGTCCTCTGACAGCGTCAGGCGTGCGCGCGCCTCAAATACGGCCGGTTCGGCACGCGCCGCAAAGCCGACAGTATGAAGCCACTCCGCCATGGGGTCGCCCGGCTCGAACATGATGACGCCTCCCGCGTCTTCGAGGCCGGATCGCTCCAATGTGGTCTCGTAGTGTTCAGCGCTTATCATGTCTTCTGGGCGCAGCGTTAGGGCGCGGATTAGGGCGTCCCGCGATGGGCTCAACGCCAGCGTGCGTCCGCGAACGGCGTAGTACAACCCGGCCCCGGGCAAGCGGCGCAGGTTAAGCCCGCCGGCCCGGTCACGTTGCGTCCAGGGTCCCAACCGGGCGTAGCGTTCAAGGAGTGTGCCGACGTGGCTCATTCGCGAGAGGATGAGGATATCTTCGAAGTGTTCGAGATCATTACCGGCCAGATAGCACGTTGAGCTGATCAGATTATGCACTACCCAGTCGGGCAAGGCTGGTTCGGCCTGAAGCAACCTGGCGACGCGGCCAGTGATCTGCTCGGGCGCAGCCTCCCAGATGAACGAATCGGCGATACGGTCGCGGCGCGCCATGATGTCGCTGAGAAATAGGCCGTATTGTTGTTCGGCCGGAATCAGTTCAGTGAAAGGCGTCGTGTCTCGCGTAACCCAGAAGCCGTGGACGGCGACAACAAGAAGCAGTATAACCACAGCTTGCCGCAACCGCCGCCATATACGGGATCGGCGGACGCTCGGGCGTTGAGCGCCCCTGGGCGGCAGGGATCGCAGGGTGTCGCTCATGACGCCTCCTCTTCCCGCGGGTCATCGCCGTTGAGCGAGATTGTTTCGAAGTCCGCCCCGTAAGTCTCGGGCGTGGTAATTCGAATGTGAACTTCTCTGTTGGCAGGTTCAAACACCGCAGTAAACGACAATCCATTCGCAGGCGCTGGATAATGCTCGATGAGATCCGCGGCGTTCCAGGCGGTGGGCGCCTGTTCGTCTTCATTCTCGTCGGGAGGCTCCGGTATGACGAAACCGTCGCTGCTGCTCATTTGTACGGGCCCTGTTTCGAGTGATGGGGTGAGATTGCCGGGTTCCGGAATGGCGTAGGCGGCGCCGTCAGCATCGGCGATTGCGATGGCGACGCCGGGCCACTCGTTGGCCTCTAGGCGGTTCCGTGCCTGTTCGGCGTTGGCGCTATGGGTCAACGCCTCACGAATCGCCCACTCGATAGGTAGGCCATCCGCAAAGACGATATCTGTATCGTGGCGCGCCGCCGCCACCACCACGCCATCTTCGTTTATCCCCGCCAGACCGCCGTAGTCCCAGGGCCAGGCGATGATTACATGGCGCTGGCCCGTGTCGGGGGTTACATCGAGAACAAGCGGGGCGGCGCCTTGCTCCCAGACAGCGTGGTGGGCGAGCAAGGGTTGGCCGGGGTGCACAATCTGCCCTTCGACGCTCAGTCTTGGCAGAGGATACGAATCCGGCGTCCGCCCAGCCAGCGCGGGGAGAAATTGCATTAGGGTCAGGGCGTCAGTTGGCAGGCCCGATGCAATGGCGAGCCCTTCGAGTTCCCGCAGGGCGGCGGATTCCGCGCCGTCCAAGGCAGGGCGCGCCTCCATGGCGAGGAACGGCAGCGCCAGTGGAGTGACGTCAACGAACGCGGGCAACACATCTAACCAGCTATTGTCTGGCGTCAAATGCCTTTCACGCACCGCCGGCCGCATCCCGGTTTCGAAAACCTCTTCAATAAGGTTGCCCGAGTAGCCGCCGCGTTGATGTCCCACGGCGTATCCGTCGCCCTCTAAGCGTAAGCGGTTGCCGCCCGAAAACGCTTCCGTGTCCGGTGCGCCGTGGAGCGTTGGCTCGCCGGGCGTATCGCCGCGGTTCATGAGTTGATGGAACTGGGCGTTAAACCAGTCGCCGATGCGGGGTCCCAAGAGACTGAAGTCTTGCTCGTAGTAGGGTTTGGTGTAGTACTCGAACGGTGCGAAATAAAAGAGGTGATCGTTGGCCGTGGCTACGCTGAAATGCGCGTCGTAGCCTCGCGCCAAGGCTTGCCGGCGCAGTTCGAGACCGAGTTCGACACACGGTTCGCCCGGAAAGAAGCTCAGGCACAACCCGTCGATTTCGAGGTTGTGCAGCACCGTGGTCTCGGGAAGCAGCGCCGTGGCAAGCGTGGGCGGGAGCGCCGGTTCGCTGTAGCCGAGGGCAAGCTGGGCCTCGCGGGTCTCGATTTGCTCACACAGGGCCCACACGCGCTCCGCGAGTATCTCGCCTACGGCGCGGGTCCGTTCGATACCGTCTGCGTCGGTAGGGTTCTGCGTGCGTTGGTTACCCATAGCGCCGTTAAGAAACATGGCTACGGCATCTTCGCCGGCCTCGTCTTCCAATGCTTCGTAGAAGAAGCCCGGAAAATCCGCCGAGATAGTGTACAGATCATCGCCAGATACCGTAGTGGGATGTGCGGCAAGGTTCGCCACGATGGCTATGGGATTGTCCGCGAGGTCATCGACGCGAATCACGCCGATCTGGCTGTCCCGTGGCCCATCGTCCTCACGGCGGTTCACGGTGAGATTGTCCTGTGATCCGGTGATGTAGCCTATGTTGGCTTCTTGCCGGCGGTCCCGTGCTTCCTCCATGGCTTGTACGAAGCCGCGCGCGGTCTCCTCAAGAATGTCCTCGCGGTAGGGGCCTGAAGTGAAGCGGAACACAATGTCCTCGACCATACCGCCCGGGCCGCTGTGATTATGGGTGGCCGTGAGGATGATGCTCTCTGGGTCGGCAAGGGCGGCGGCGCGG
>PUMX01000403.1 GCA_003552485.1 Candidatus Hydrogenedentota bacterium | reverse complement strand
GTGTTCCACCACGCCTGCACGTAGTCGGGACGGCGGTTCTGGTACTTGAGGTAATAGGCGTGTTCCCAGACGTCCAGCCCCAGAATGGGCGTTACACCGTGCATGAGCGGAGAATCCTGATTCGCCGTGCTAAACACTTCCAGAACGCCCCCCGGTTTGACGGCGAGCCATGCCCAGCCGCTGCCGAACCGGCCAAGCGCGGCATTGCTGAACTTCTCCTTGAAGTCGCTGAACGAGCCAAACCCGGCCTTAATCGCATCAGCAAACGGCCCGCTCGGCTCCCCGCCGCCGTCGGGACTCATCACCCGCCAGAACAGACTGTGATTAGCATGGCCGCCCGCATTGTTAATCAGCGGCTGTTTGACGTCGCCGGGAACATGCTCGATGTCACGCAGAAGATCCTCGACACTCTTAGCGGCCAAATCGGGGTGATTTTCCAGTACGTTGTTCGCCTTGGTAACGTAGGTGTTGTGATGTTTTGTGTGGTGAATCTCCATAGTCTGGGCGTCAATGTGGGGTTCCAACGCGGTGTAATCGTAAGGCAGGGACGGCAATTCATAAGCCATGGTGGTATCTCCTTCTTCTCGTCGTATCTTCAACTAGTTGGGGCGGAACCCGCCCGTTCCGCGGCATAAGAACTACTTACTATCACGAACAAGTAGTAGACTTGCCGCCGCGTAAACGCTGTCCCCAGCCCCTCATAACGCCTAACATGCTATGATAAACTCTTATTCCATGACAGCGCCGCCCGATGTCTCCGCGCGGTTTCGTATGTCGCCCGAGCAAAGCGCGATCTAACCGCCGCGAAACGGCGCTTTCCACCGTGACGCTCTCGTTCATGGAATCACAACGCAGAACACGTCAGCCGCCGCTATGGCGCCTCGAAGACTGTTCCTTTAACCAGTTATCCAACGCGATGCGGCTATTACGGACTAGCCCGGCGTGTTTCGCGCGCATTAGCGCCGATCCCGCGAAGCGTTGTCTGAATGCGTCTTCGCTCATTCGCAGCAACTCTTGAAGGTCTGGCGCCGCGTGGCCCGCGCGGGGCGCAAAATCGGCCTCATCGGTCAGGAGCGCACGCCGGTTCCACGGACACACCTCTTGGCAGATGTCGCAACCAAACACCCAATTACCCATGGCCTCATGATGCTTCGAAGCAATCGCGCCCCGGCGTTCGATCGTTAGATATGATAGACATCGGTTCGCGTCCACAACCTTGGGTTCGGTTATCGCGCCCGTCGGACAAGCTTGCATGCACAAAGCACACGTTCCACAGTGATCGGGAACCGGCGCGTCTGGCGCCAATGGAAGCGTCGTAAGCACTGTAGCAAGCACAAACCATGACCCGCCTTCTTTTCTAAGAATGAGGCTGTTCTTTCCCACCCAACCCACACCGGCGCGTTCGGCCCATGTGCGCTCCATCACCGGGCCGCTATCAATAGACGCGTAAGTGGTCACTTGCTGTTCCAGACTTTCGATGTACCGGGCCAGTTCTTGAAGCGGCCGGCGCAGGACGCGGTGATAATCCCGCCCCCAAGCGTAGCGCGCCACCTTGCCGCGGGGCTCTGGATCGGGACGGGCCGTCTGGCGGTCCTGGTTTTCTGCTTCCTTTGGCGCTGCGCGAAAGTAATTGCGGGCCACAACCACGACCGATCGGGCGCCAGGCAGCTTACGTTGAACATCTTGACGAATTTGGCGGGTCGTCTCCATCCACTGCATATCCGCGTGAAAACCGCGCCGCAGCCAATCGCCGAGCCGGTCGCAGGGATCGGCGTCAGTCGCCGCCGCTATCCCACACGCGTCAAAGCCCAGCGCCGCCGCCCGCTCCTTCACGGCCGCGGAGCGGTGCTCATCCGCATTCTCGATTGGCTTACCCATGTGTCTGTTCAAACCCAAACCGTGCATTCACCGTGTATGACCTCTTGTCGGATCGATTTCGAACCCGTCAGATGTTCCCGCTTGGTTAAGTTTGGAATCGCCCAGTCATGGCCGGTATAGTAATCCATTCCCAGTTGCTTTCATTCTGCAGCGCTCGCACGATCGTTGCAAACCGGCTCGCAATGGGTGTGCGTCCCACAATCAGCTGTCTGAATCAACGGGTGCAGACGGGAAGTACGGCACGAATCAATTAGGGCTGGCGCACACGCAATGCCTCGTTTCACGTATAAGCAATAGAATTCAACCATCCGTTTGCGCGGTGAATAACAGTTAGGAGGGCCAGGATATGTCGATGACAGTCGGTTTTGGAATTATCGGGTGCGGTAACATTGCGCCGGTTCATGCTCAAAGCATTTCGGAAATCGACGGCGCCAAACTCGTGGCGGTGTCGGACGTGGTAGAGGAGAACGCTCAGAAACTGGCAACCCAGCACGGAGCGCATGCCTACACGGACTACCGCGAGATGTTGCAACGCGACGACATCCATGCCGTAAGCCTGTGTGTTCCCAGCGGGATGCGAGCTGAGTTCGGCGAAGAATGCGCAGAAGCGGGCAAGCACATCCTATCGGAGAAGCCTCTCGAAGTGAACACCCAGCGGATCGACCGCTTGATCGCCGCCACGGATAACGCGGGCGTCAAGCTGGGTTGCATCTTTCAGTTTCGTTTTTCCCAAGGCGCTCTGCGGGTTCGCGAAGCGCTTGACGAGGGCCGGTTCGGCAAACTCGTGCTCGGCGATGCCTACATCAAATGGTATCGTAGCCAAGCATATTATGATAGCGGGGCTTGGCGCGGCACATGGAAACTGGATGGCGGCGGCGTGCTCATGAACCAGGGCGTTCATCAGATCGACTTGTTGTTCTCGTTCATGGGGCCAGTCAAGAAGGTAGTCGCTCAAACCGCCCTCGTCGCTCACTCGGGGCTCGAAGTCGAGGATCTTGCCTGTGCGATGCTCGAGTTCGAAAATGGCGCTATGGGCGTAATCGAAGGCAGCACGGCCATTTGGCCGGGCCATCCCGCGCGCGTCGAAGTCCACGGGACAACTGGCAGCACAGTGATTGAAGACGGCAACCTTCGATTTTGGCAATTTGAAGAAGAAAGACAAGAAGACGCCGAGATCCAGAAGGCGTTGCAAGCTGAAGGCGACTTCGGCACCGGCGCCGCCGATCCCATTAGCGGACTCAAGCATGAGGGACATCTGCGGCAAATCAAAGACTTCGTGCAGGCCATTCAAGAAGACCGCAAGCCAGGCATTGACGGCCGCGAGGGACGGCACGCCGTGGCGCTTATTGAGGCGATTTACCAATCAGCAAAGACCGGCGAGCCCGTCTATCTGGGGGTATAGACTTCGCCGATTTGCGGAATTGTGTAGGGCATCTGTTACCATGTGGGTGTTGTCGTACTGTAGTGGGCTAATCGATCCCCACGCAGCAAATAGCGTGTTTAGCGCTGGCGCAGCCAGCAAGGAGTGTCAAATGCAAACAGCCAAATCGTGTCTTGTCACTATCGCCGTGCTCTTGGCCGCCGCCATAGCCTGGTCGGCGCCAGCAGGCGCTCAAGTAGACGCCCCCCCTCCCGCGCCGCCTGAGGGCGCCCCTCCACCGGCGCCGCCTCAAGGAGCGCCGCAGCAGCAGATGCCCGCCCCAGCGCCTCCATCACTGCCGGATGTGCCGGATGTCGTCGCGACGGTCGACGGCGAACCCATTGCGGGCGAGGAGTTTGAATCCATGTTCCAGCAGTTCGCGCAAGCCATGCAGATGCAAGGGCAGACCGCGAGCCCCAGCGATGTTCTCGACCTGCTTATCGGCCGAAAGGTGCTCGAAGCTATGGTCGAAGAGGCTGGCGTCACGGTCAGCGATGAAGACGTCGAAGCCCGGCTTGATGAGCTGCGTGAGCAACTGCCCTCCCCCGACTTTCTGGATCAGATCCTCGCAATGCAAGGCATGACCATCGACGAATTGCGTGAGGATCTTCGATTTGACGTTCAAGTTCAGCAATACCTCGAGCAGATTGAGATCAGCGCGGACGAGATGCAGGAACGGTATGAGGAACTCGTTGACGAGGGGCAACTCGAACGTGGCGAAGAGGTCGACGTCGCCCACATTCTTATCCAGACTGACGGTGAGGACGAAGTCGAGGCGGCCCGCGAAGAAATCGAAGAAGCAAGGCGCCGTATCGTCGAAGAGGGTGAAGATTTCGGTGACGTCGCGCGCGACGTGTCCCAGGATCCCGGTTCAGCTGAAGAAGGCGGCGTGTACGAAGGCGTTACGCGAGGCATGATGGTCCCGGAATTCGACGAGCGAGCGTTCGAAGGAGAAATTGGCGAGGTTTCGGAGCCTTTCCTTTCGGACTTCGGCTGGCACATCCTGACCGTGCTGGACAAGCAAGAAGGCGGCACGGCGGAATTGGATGACATCGAAGAACAACTCCTGATGAGCATGAGGCAGCAGAAGCTCCAGGAACGTGTCGAAGCCGCGCGGGAAGAAGCCGACATCGAAATTCACATCGACTTGGACGAGATGGACGTGGAAGAGCCGCCGGCGGCGCCCGAAGCGCCAGCCATGCCCGAAGGGGTCTTCTAGCCTACAGCTTCTAGAGCTTACGTGCGGGGCGCATCCTGGCGCCATCAAAACGAATATGCCGGGACGCGCCCCGCCGCGTTATTTAGGAAGACAGCGCCGCCCTACCCAATCTTATCGGCGAGCCCGACTACAAGAGCGAAGCCGCCTCGTTATCTAGGAAAAGCTGGCATTTGGGATGCTCCTGCAGCTTTGACGCCGGGCACATATTGGTGACCTCGCCTTTAACAGTATCCCGAACAGCCTCCGCCTTGCGCCGGTCCGGACACGTAACGACAAGCAGCTTGCTCTTCATTATCTGCTGGACGCTCATCGATATCGCGCGCGTCGGGACATCGTCGAGGGAATCAAACCATCCCTCCTTCATCTGTTGCTTTCGGCAGGTCTCGTCGAGTTCCACAACAATAAAGGGGTCCTCGGTCTCAAAATCGGCGGGCGGATCATTGAATCCAAGATGACCATTCTCCCCTATACCGATGCACGCCACGTCGATTGGATGCCTTGTGATAATTTCGCCGAGGCGGCGGCATTCTTCCTTGGGATCCGCGGCCATGCCATTGACATAATGGAAAGCGGCGGGCGGTTCAGGCAACTTGGCCTCAAACCGTTCCTTAAGGTACCGGCAAAAACTCGCGGGATGCGAGTCATCCATCCCGATGTATTCGTCGAGGTGAAAAATATTTACCTGTCCCCACTGCAGATCAGGCGCGTTGACGAGATGTTCGAGCATTTCAAACTGGCTCGCGCCGGTCGCCACAATCAGATTTGCATGGCCTTTTTCCGCCAAGCACTCCCGCAATGCCGACGCGGCGCATTCCGCCGCCGCCTTACCCATCTCTTGTTTGCTGTCAAACACGTTGATATCCACGTCACTACATCCTCCCCTGTGTAAAATACCGCAGACGCCGCTTCTGTGACTTTGGATGTCTCGGAAATGAAGATGTCCGGCGAGGCGAAACAATCCCATGTATAATGGGCCAGGCGCTGGTCCACAACCTGCTTCTCACGTTGTGTGAAACGGCCCGCATGAGGATTGGCTTCTATCATATTGTTCACATGACTGTCAACGGCGATTTGAGGGGGCGGCGTTTCACTCGATTCGGTAGCCCTCAGTTGTTACAATCTGCGCTTATGACTATCTTACGACTGTGCAAACATATGATCGTCGCCATTGCGGCTGCGCTGGTGGCCGCCGCTTGTC
>PUMX01000281.1 GCA_003552485.1 Candidatus Hydrogenedentota bacterium | reverse complement strand
GTCGTTGACCTCCACCTCCGCGCCCGCCGCTTCAATGAGTGAAGTGTCCGGCACATAGCCCGTCATAGCCAGCACGAAATCGTTTGGAATACGAAAGCGCCGGCCCTCGTCATCACACAACTCCACCGCATCAGGTTCGATGGCGGCAACTTCTGTTCGCCGAAACGCCGTGATTGAACCTTCCGCAATGCGATTCTCGATGTCCGGCTCGATCCAATACTTGGTGTTGAATCGGTCGGAACGCATCGCCACCGTGACCCGCGCGCCGGCGCGCCACAATTCGAGGGCCGCCTCAGCCGCGGAACTCCCTGCGCCCACCACCAGCACATCATGACTCACGTAGGGATGCGCTTCCGTGTACCGATGAGTCACCTTAGGCAACTCTTCCCCCGGGACGTTCAGCAGCCGCGGCGAGTCATAGAATCCCGTGGCCGCTACTACGTTACGCGCACGCCACTCATACGCCCTGCCGAACATGTCCCGGGCCGTGACTGTAAACGCCGGGGAAGCCGGATCGATGGCCGTAACCTGCCGGTAGGTGTTCACGGCGAGGCCATGGTGACGCACATAAGCCATGCAGTATTTCAGGTACTCCTGCCGCGTAGGATTCTTCTCCGTTGTAATAAGCGGCAAGCCCGGCAATTCTAGTTTGTCCGAAGTCGAAAACCACCGCATGTAGGTCGGGTGCGCCATCAAAGCCCCGCATACGGGGCCCTTGTCGATCCCCACCGCGTGTAGGCCCGCCTGTTTCGCCGCGTGCAACACTACTAACGCGCTGGGACCGGTTCCGACAGTGAGAAGATCCAGCGTATCTCTGAAGCCAAAACTATGCATAATAGACGCAATTGTAACACGACGGCTACAATAAACTCATCATTTTTGAGTTTTTCCCACCAGATCCCGATACGGCGCCAGGCCTATCGTAAGCGCGGATGAACCAAGCCATGGTCTCCGGTCTTCTTGCGCAATGTAGTGGAAGATATATCTGAGAACGCAGAGAGGCCGGTTATATTCCGCCGCGTCGCGTGCTGCGTGTTGGTGATATGATTCTTCTCCGTTTCGCGCAGCGGATCCACGTTGGGCGTGCGAGCCTTGCTCCCGAGTACGGCCAGCAAATGGTTTTTCGTCTTTTCGACGACCGCGTCCGCCGCGCAGTGACAGCCCTGTGCAGCCATCACAACCAGCGGGATCAACGAAATCAGCAGCATCCAACCGAGCACACGGCGGGTCAGGTTATCAGTCGAACGGGATGCGGAGCGGATGCGGTCTGTCTTGGCGGGTTCCTGCATGGCACGGATCCTTTGCCTTCAGGGCCGTATAGCGAGTATTATACCAACCCAGCGTGGCCCATCCAATGACCCGGCGCCGCGGAAGGCCGGCGCGCGCCTGCCGCACCTTGTATTTTCGACAGAGGTATACAGCGCTGCCCCGCGCTGTTCCAAAGCGGGGCAGCGCTGTGATAATGACTGAGACGGGCGCACTGCGCCCATTCCCGTTAACACTAAGGACAGACAAGACTCATGAGTGACCCGCATCTTGACAAACTGGCAAATTACACCCCGTTTCCCGGGCCGGTGGTCCTTATTATTATGGACGGGGTAGGCTTGGGCAAAAAAGACGAATCCGACGGCGTATACTTGGCGCATACCCCGATTCTAGATGAATTACTCCAAGAACCACTCTACACCACATTGAAAGCGCATGGCACGGCTGTCGGCATGCCCACGGATGATGATATGGGCAACTCCGAGGTCGGCCACAATACGTTGGGAGCGGGGCAAATACTCGCCCAAGGCGCCAAGCGTGTGAACCAAGCCTTCGAGAATGGTCTGATCTTTGAAAGCGAGGTTTGGAAGGCCGTGCTCGAGCGAGCTCACCAAGGCGGAACCGTGCACTTCCTCGGCCTGTTGTCCGACGGCAACGTCCATAGCCACACCGACCATCTCTACACCCTTTTGGATCGGTGCGCCGCCGAGGGTGTGAAGCGCGTCCGCGTGCACGCTTTGCTGGATGGCCGCGATGTGGGCGAGAAGAGCGCCCTTACGTATACGCGCCCGCTCGAAGAAAAACTCGCCGCGTTGAGCGCGGAGGGCCGCGATTACCGCGTCGCTTCGGGCGGCGGCCGCATGATCACCACGATGGACCGCTATAATGCGAACTGGGGCATCGTCGAGAAGGGCTGGAAGGCCCACGTGCTTGGCGAGGGCCGGGCGTTTTCGTCGGCTTCGGAAGCCGTGCAGACGATGTATGACGAGGACCCCGAGATCACGGACCAGTACCTGGACAGCTTCGTGATCACCGAAGACGGCAAGCCCGTGGGAACCATCGAAGACGGCGACGCGGTGGTATGCTACAACTTTCGGGGCGACCGGGTCATCGAAATTTCCCGCGCCTTCGAGGAAGAAGACTTCGACAAGTTTGACCGCAAGCGTTTGCCAGATGTGTATTACGCGGGCATGATGCAGTACGACGGCGACACCAACGTGCCCAAACGCTTCCTCGTACCTCCGCCAAAGACGGAGATCACGGTCGCGCGGTTCATGTGCGCCGAAGGCGTGACGTCCTACGCCGTATCAGAAACCCAGAAGTTTGGCCATGTTACGTACTTCTGGAACGGCAACAACTCGGGCTATGTTGATGAAAAGCTGGAGAAGTACGTGGAAGTTCCCAGCGACGATGTGCCCTTTGATCAGCGGCCCTGGATGAAAGCGGCGGAAATCACGGACAGCGCCATTGACGCCATCCGCAGCGGCCAGTACAAGTTCATCCGCCTTAATTATCCCAACGGCGACATGGTCGGCCATACAGGCGTGCCGATCGCGGTGCGTATCAGCGTCGAGACCGTTGATCTCGGCCTACGCCGCCTGCTGCCCGCCATTCGCGCAGCGAAGGGCGTCGCCGTCATCACGGCGGATCACGGCAACGCCGACCTCATGTTCACGGAAAAGAAAGGCAAACGGGAGCCTATGGTGGCGCATACGTTGAACCCAGTGCCCTTCACCATCGTGGACTACTCGGGCGCGAACAAGATCCAGATGACGCCTGTTGACACACCCGGCCTCAGCAATGTAGCCGCGACGCTACTCAACCTGCTGGGATATGAGAAGCCCGCGGAGTTCGACGACTCGCTGATTAGGATCGGCTAGGGACAGCAGACCGTGGCCGGACGGGTGGCAGACGGACAAGGTCTGACCACCCGAACACAACACGGAGAGACGCGTCATGACGCTACCCCAATGGATCTCGTTCCGCCTGCCGCTCATGGTGGCCGCCGCGGTGCTCGGGCTGGGCGCGGTTTGGAGCAACGGCTTCACGCGGGTCGAAATCCCGAGTAGCGCGGACGACAGTTTACAGCCCGCTTATTTTCTTGCGGCGCAAAAGGATGGGCAGGCCCCGTTGGTGGTCAGCTTGCACACATGGTCCGCCGATTACGCACAAGCGGATCCTCTTGCAGATATGGCTGCGGCGGAAGGATGGAATTACATCCATCCGAACTTCCGCGGACCCAATCGAACGCCAGACGCCTGCCTGAGTGACAAAGTCCTTAGCGATATCGACGACGCCATCGCGTACGCCCTGGATCACGGGCGCGTCGATTTGGACAACATATTTGTGGTTGGCGTGTCCGGCGGCGGCTACGCGGCGCTGGGAACGTACCTGAGGACGTCTTTCGCCGTCAAGGCCTTCTTGGCGTGGGTTCCAATCAGCGATCTGTCCGCTTGGTACTATGAATCCATGCATCGCAATACAAGGTATGCCGAAGACATCTTGAATTGCACTTCTGATGGTCAAGTGTTCGACGAAGCGGCGGCCCGAAGTCGTTCTCCATTGTTCTGGGACATGCCCGAAACACCCAACGGCCGGCTCGAAATCTATGCGGGAATAGACGATGGCTACACAGGGAGCGTGCCGATTTCCCATTCCATTCTATTCTACAACCGGCTCGTAGAGCATTATGGCCGGGCAGAGCAAGTAGTCGAAGAGCGCGACATGGTCAAACTCCTGACGCGCGGCGTCGAGCCGGATGACATGCTGGGGCGTATCGGAGATCGTGCGGTGCTGTACCGCCGGGACACGGACCCCGTGTCCCTCGTGATTTTCGACGGCGGCCATGAGATGTTGGCGGAGTTCTGTTTTGATCGAATGCGACGCATGGCCAGCCCCGATGATTCATAGTTTCAACGCCAAGACCGCCGGACTCCCCATTACACGAGAAGTCCGGCGGCCGTAATCCTGTTGGACACGTCTACGAGGGCAAGGAACGGTCTACTCCGGCTCGCTGGGCGCGTTCCCCTCGCTGTCGGTTTTGATGAGGTACATTGACAACGGACCAGCCCCGAAGGATTCAGTATAGCCCGTGATAACATACCCTCCGTCCGAGACCGTGCGAATCGACGCCGCCAAATCGACGCTATCACCACCGAATGTCCGCTGCCATTCCAGCGCGCCTTCGTTGTCCGTCTTCACAACGTACACCGATTGCGGTCCCGGCCCAAAGGATTGCGTGAATCCTGCAAGCACGAAGCCGCCGTCCGAAGCTATTTGCACGGAATTCGCGCGGTCTTGGCCGTCTCCACCATACAATACGTCCCACTGGAGCGCTTCGCCGTCCAAGTCAATCTTCACGAGGTACATGGAAGTTTCGTCGAGACCAAAGGAATCCGTGTACCCAGCGACGACAAACCCTTCCTCCGTTTCTTGCACTGATCGCGCCCAGTCGAAGCCATCGTCGCCGCCAGCCACGCGATCCCATTCCTGTTCACCCGCACTATCGGTTTTGACGATATAGATAAACGGATCGGCCGCTGAGGAGCTTGTGCCTCCAGCCAGAATGTAGCCCCCATCGCTGGTGGGCTGCATCGTGTCGGCTCCCGCCATCCCTTGGCCAGTGTACGAGGTCTCCCACTCTAACTCGCCATACGCGTCAGTCTTAAGCAGGTACATCGCGTTGGCGCCATAGTTGAAGGAACTGGTGTCCCCGGCGAGAACGTAGCCCCCGTCACCCGTCTGATGCACAACCGCAGCCCAATCTTTACCAACGCCGCCAAAGGTCCGATCCCAGACCAACTCACCCTCACTGTCTGTTTTAACGAGGTACACGGACTCTTCGTCCGGACTTGAGGGCCCGAAGGAGTATGTACCGCCCGCTAGTATGTAGCCGCCATCCGCGGTCTGCTGAACGGACGTCGCCCAATCGGCATCTTCCCCGCCGTAGATCTTGTCCCACTCTACTCGACCGTGCCTATCTGTCTTCACCAAGTACATGGACGGGGGCTCGAGATCCGATCCATTAACGTCTCCAACGGCGCGGGTATCCCCGGCGATAACAAACCCGCCATCCGCGGTCGACTCAACTTGAAAAGCGCGGGTATAACCGCCGAAACCGCCATAGGCGCGCGCCCACGCGCCCACCTGGATGTACTCCGCTTCCACGTGCTGATCCGAAAAACTGCTTGTGGTCACTTCTAGCGTAACGGTGTACAGCCCACCCTTCTCGTAGGTATGTACGGGATTCTGCTCGGTCGATGTATTGCCGTCGCCAAAATCCCACAACCGCGATTCGAAAGGTTCCGAACCAGGCCAAGATTCATCGGTAAACGATACCGTTAGCGGCGTCGACCCCGAACGGCTCGACGCCGAGAATGCAGCTACTGGCGCGGTAGGTTCGGACGTCGCCCGTATGTAATTCGTTCGCACCGCCGTATCGGAGAAGCTGCTCGTGGTTAGGTGAAGCGTAACGGTATACAGCCCCTCTTCCTCGTAGGTATGGATAGGGTGCTGAGCG
>PUMX01000350.1 GCA_003552485.1 Candidatus Hydrogenedentota bacterium | reverse complement strand
GCCGCTTTCTTCCTCGTCCTCCGTATCCGGAACTTCGCGTCCCTCACCGAGATCAATCGTACCTGTACCGCCTTCTGACGGGATCTCCGCTCCATCGGGCGCCGCAAGTGTTGTGCGAGCGACGCGCACATTACTGCGTCCGTTCGGCGGGTCGCCTACTTTCTGCATCATGATGTGGGCGACTTCGCCGGCCTCGACAGTATTCTGATTCATGCCAATGATGACTACAGCGTATTCGCCGGGACTCGAAAGGCTCGCTTGCACCTGCTTATTGGCCGCCTGCGTGGCGCCTCCCGCCCGCGCCGTCACCGGAGTGAATACTTCCGGATCGTAATTAAACCGGAAATCGAGAGCCGACACATTCGGGTCGGCGCCACTTTCTAATAAGATCGGCACTGTGACGTTTTCCCCGTCAATCGTGGGCGACCCCACGCGCAACGCGCCCGCTGCAGCCAATGGCGCTAACAGCGCGCACAGCGCCATTGCGCCAACAAGACGAAGGCATTGTCTTGATATCATAAGACACTCCCCTTGTGTTAAAGGTCCAAGCCCCATTCCCGGAAAATGACCTATCCGGCCCCCAAGAATTATGTTGTTAAAACGTACAGCATTTCTCGTGAGTTGACAATTAGGCCGAGCGTTTCAGATTCCACCGGCGCAATTGGACGTTTCAGTCAATCCCCGCCATGAACCGCTCCTGAACTGATAGATCCACGGTTTGGACCAGTTGGCGCGAGCCGTGCAGCTATTCCGTGGTTTCCGCGGATTCCTCCAGGGCGTCCACGAGCATCGCAGCCCGGTTAGCCGACCATTGCTCCAACGTTTCAACATGCTCCTCCGCCGAATCACCGGCGGAAAGTCCTTCTGCAACCATTTGCCTCAGTTCTTCCACTTCGGCGTGCATCGAACGTTCCAAATCCTCCCATTGGGACTCCTGCTCGGGGCTTTGCTGACCTAATGCATAGGCCGATCCGTCGACCAGCGGCGCCGGCGCGCGGTCTTGACCCAGAAGAACAGGAAAAGCCACGGAGCGAACAGGCAGCGCAATCCAGGCGGTGGTGAGCGTCTCGGGATGATCCGGATGAATCTCGACGGTCAAGCCCGAAATGGACTGGCCGGTCAATATCGAGGGATCGCGCGAAACGCCGCGGAAAAGCTCAAAATCCACTTCGTCCGCCTCACGCAGCCGCTGCGCCGCCGATCGTTCATTATACCGACTGAAATACACATCCTGCGTGTGCACCTTCGACACCACATGCTCCGCGTTGTTGCATACTTCGAGGATGACGCCGTCCCGGTCTACGAACAGCCAGTGGCTTCCGCCGACATTGCCGCCCGCGTAGTACCCCTTGTCCACGAACTCCTCGATTATTTCGAGCGCTTCAGTCGAACTCGACGCGCGTTCCGCAATGTAGCGAAGGATCGTGCCGGCCATCAGGCCACGGTAGCGCGGTTCGGCGGGCGGCAATTCGAGCGTCGAGGACTCCGTTTTGCGATCAGCAGGGTAGTCGCCCGCGCCAGCCAGTCCCTTATCGTTGATCATCATCGAACACCGGATACGGCTTCCATCGGTTATGGCAATGAATTTGTTGACATCTTCCAGCGAGCTGTCCACCAGGGGCGCCATCTGCGGCCGGTCGATGTTGTCGCGGGTCTTATGGAACAAAATAGCGCCGTCCCGGGCGTGATCGCGCGAGACCGCATACGAGGTGCATTCTTCGGGATCTTCGTGCAAGAACCTGTTGCGCGCCTGCCCGTCCATGAACGCGATATAGAGATCTTCATCCACCCCGGCCGCGCGCGCGATAGCCCGGCCTTCCTCGAGCCAATGCGGCGCGATTTCCTCGGCGATTCGCACGAAATCCGCCGAGCGTTCGATAAGGGTTTCCTCTGATATACCTTCATCGGCAGCCCGCTCCAGGTACGTAACCTCCATGTCCCGAATAATGATGTCCCTGTTCATTTCGCCCCAGATCGCGCCGATCTCCGTGGGCGTCCCAGCTACGCGGATCATCTCCGTCTCGTTCGCCACAGCCAAGGGGCTGGCCAACAGCAATACGGCCAGCAGCGCAGCGCCTCGCGTTATTAGGACCTTGCAGGACCTACTTATCATCTCGTTTTACTCCATTGGGTTTTGAACCGGCTTACTCGTCGCGCCAATACTCGGCAACCTCCGGCTCGGCGTACTCTTCTTCCATGGTGTATGGCAGCTTCCAGACGCGGCTGCCCACGCGGTTCGTAAAGTAGATGTACGAGCGCGTGAAAGTGTACCAATTGCCGTCAGCCCACATCGCATAGAAGTCTTGGTGGGCGTTCAACGGCCGGCGCACGTAGCTATGGTTGCGCGGACTGTCCCAGGTCACGTCGCGCATCTTCACCCAGGTCTCCCCTCGATCTTCGCTGAGCCAGACAGCCACCTCGCCACCCGTCCCCCAACGTTGCGGTCCCGGCTCGCTCGGCGCAATGAACCGCCACGTGTCCTCGTCTTCAATGTACAGCGAACCCATGTCATAGTTGTTCGTGGTCGGCGCGATGTTGGTTATCCGCCAAGCCTCGCCGTCCCAACGCGCCAGCGTATAGTAGCGCGGTTCGCCGTAGGGGCCGGGACGGTGATCCGTCGAGGTCGCGGCCACGATGGCGGGATTGCCAGCGTTATCGATCCGGATGTCGTTGACGTACACCAAACGGCCCTCCGCTTCGAAATCGTGGACGAGCGCGGGACCATGCACATCGTCATCTTCGAGTGGAATGTCAACCGTCTCGCCCTCAACGGTTTGCCACGTGCGGCCCATGTCGCGGGTTTCCAAGTAATAGAGATTCGTGCGCTCATCCACGTCCCCATTAGGATGCCAACTGAACCCCGTCACAACACGTTCGCCTTCGCCATGGCTTACCTGATAGTGCCCGCGCATGCCGGCTAACTTCTGCGGTTCGCTCCACTCGCGGCCGTCGGGGCTGGTGGCGAAGTGGAGTTCGCGCCCGCGTGTGTAGCGGGTGTGCAGCCACAGAAACCCCTCGCCCTCGACCCACCAAGGCTGGGGATAGGCGAATTCGCCCTCGTACACACGTTCGAACGCTTCGGTGCAGTGTGGTTCGAGGCTGAGGTAGATAAACCCCGGACGATGGCGGCCGCGGCCCGCGACGAACACCCACACATAGCCGTGTTCATCCAGCGTAATGACCGGATTATCGTGCGCATCGTCGACGCCTTCTTTGTCATGAACGATGGTCGGCTGTGGAATCATGCCAGTATCGTGGTCGAAGTGCGAGGCCATCACCAGCAAGTGCCGTTCGCCATGTTTCGCGCCGCCATAAGCGAAGAAGGTCTTATTCGCCTCCGACGAGTAGATCGCCCGCGGCAGATGCACGGCCTGATACGTGCCCAGCCCGCCGCCCTGCTTCGGGCCATACTCATAGGAGCGGCCGGGAATAACTTCACCTTCCCAGTCGGGCGTATGCGAATACCACAGGCTTTGATAACCGGGATGCTTCTCGTCGGCGATGATTGGCGTGTCCTCGGCCCACGCGAAACCCGCAAGGCAGCCCAGCAGCGCTACCGAAAAGCCGCAAATCAATCGAGTTATCATAATCGAGAGCCCCTTCTTCTCGTTGCCAGTCCGCTAATTCTTGCGCGTGATCTCGATAAGCGAAATCGCGTTACACGGCAGTTCGAAATCCATCGTAAACGCGCCGTCCAACTGCGTTACACGCGGTTCTTCCAGCGCTTCGAGACCCATGCGCGCTTGGATCTGTTCGATTTGCTCCTCGGTCGGCGGGTCCGGCCGTCCCATTTCCCGGAACAGCGTGTAAGCGTTGCTGTGCGTCTCGTCAACGCGCCAGTGTTGCGCTTCCACGGCGGCGCCATCCTCCCACCCGGTGAGAATCTCAAGACTGATTGGCTTCGGCGGCCCGTCGTTCTGCGTGTGGTGGTTCTGGAAATGAGTCACCAATACACCGATGCGGTCTTCGCCATCTCGGGCCGCCAGCGCCGTCACGGGCGCATCCTCAGGGCTGACACGGCGTGTAACCCACTCATCGCCGAGCCGGGCGAGCATGCGGTAGCCGTTCAAGAGAGGTTTGTCGAAATCATTGAGCGTCGAAGCGGTGCGTTTGCCCTCAAAGTCGCTGCTGCGCTCAATCTCGTAACCGGAAAAACATATGGCAAGCATGTCGACAGGGAATCCCTCGTTCCGCCGCAGGTCGTGCAGCCGGGTGACCGCGGTCGTCATAAACGCAGGGGAATATTGCGAGTTGCGCACCTCCGCCATGGGTTCTCTGTCCATCCCCCGGCCGCCGGAAGCGCTGACGCCCCACTCGGCTACGTAAACGGACGTATCGCGAAGTTCGGGGAACTCATCACGGATGGCGACAAGCCGGCGTTGCTGTTCGAGCATGTAATCGACGCAGGGATAATCGCTCAACGGTCCGCCGGATGCGCCGTGCCCGCCGTAGGTATGGATGGTGAGGAAGTCGATGGGCGAACCCGTTTCGCCGGTGGCGTAGTTCGTCCCTTGGGCGACGTGGCTCGCAAAACCTTCGAAATTTTCGGGCTCGCGAAACGTCTTGCCGCTTGAAAGCGATGGGCCGCCGATTCGAATACGATCGCTGACGGACCGCACGCCCTCGGCGAAGTAGTCGTAGAGCGGGTAATACTCCTCGACCTCGAACTGTGAGAAACTTCCGAGATCCGGTTCGTTCCAGCACATAAACACCCAATCGGCCACTTCGTCCTCGCCATACCTATCGATGACATGCTGGGTGAAGTCGACGACCATGTCTCGCCACTGATCGAAATCCTCGGGCAATCCCAAATAGATGGGCTTTCCATCAAGGAACGGGCGTTCACGAAGCAGCTCGGGGTCGGCGGCGATCTGCGGCGGCATCGAGAAAAAAGCCACCGCCGGCTTCACTCCCTGTTCGAGAATCAAGTCGGCGCGTCGATCAAAGTGGTCCCAGTCGTAGCCGACCGAGCCATCGTCACGCAAGTAGGCGGCGTCCTCGGGCTGATTGTAGATGCGCACGAAATTAAGAGCCGCGCCCGACTCGCGAAGCAGCGCGATATGCTCCTCGCCCCACGGGGTCGACAAGTACTCCGTGGGATGAAACACCAGGCTTGCCCAGAACTGGTCGTTTTCGCCCGTGGTCTCGCGGGCGTCGACCTCGACTAAAACTGCTTCGCCGGCAATTGCCGCATCGGTAGTCAGCCAGCTGAAGGCCAGAAGAAAGAAGACGCCAAACAACAACCGCGCCATGCGGACATCCATGATCAATCCCTCCCCGTGCTCTGTGGGTTTTACGCTCTGCTAGTAGCCAATAAGGCGACGGCGTCCATTAAACCTGTTAAGAAGGGATGGATCAAGACATGGCGGCGCCATCGTTGGCGCCATGTAGCGGCCGCCGCGGAGGCGCAAGAGCGCAACGCGGGAGCGCAGCGCCGACTCGAATGCCGGCGCTACGCCCCCGCACGGGTTACGGGACAGTCACTAGTCGTGGCCGTGCCCGCCGTGGCCATGGCCGTGGTCATGATCATGGAGCACGTCATGGAAGATCAGACCGCCCTTGTTGACGGGGAACTTGTTCCCATGGGGGCCGTCGTAGCGCATGAACTCGACATGCCCGTCCATGAACAAGACGTTTGCGCCCCCCGGCACGTGCACGAAGTGGCTGGGTTCATGGGCGATCCCTGTCCACATCACGGGAATCTCCGACTGCGCCTGAGCGCTTCCTGCCGGGTTGTTGATGTCGGTGATGAAGAACCGCTCTATACCATCGCGCAACCGCGGTATGGAGG
>PUMX01000487.1 GCA_003552485.1 Candidatus Hydrogenedentota bacterium | reverse complement strand
TAATGCGCCGCCCATCGCTCATCGGCTACTGGCGCCAGGCCCACGCTGTAGACGGCGAAGGCGGGCTCGTCGTGAACATATTGCAGCGGATGTCCGGTAAACGCGTCGCCGGGAACCGCTTCCAAGTAGTCCGGGACAAGTTCGTCGAGCGTTTCCGGCAGGCCATCGTGATCGGCGCGGTAGGCATCCACGGCCAGCGCAACGCGCGCGGCGGCGGCCATAGTCTCGGCGTGCAGGGTCATCGTAGGCGGGGGATGGGCGTATCCAAAACGCGCCGCCACTCCCTTGGCGGTTTCCGCCTCCACCGCCGCTATGTGGTCAGGCCAGGCCGCCAACCGCTGCATAGAGGGTAGGCTCCGAACGTGCAAATCGCTGGCAAATTGCGGGGCTAGAATTACCGTATCCCAAGCATGCATACCCGAGACTATATAGAGCAAGACAGCTCCGAGGTCCAGAAGATTTGTATCAGAGTCGGTCGTGACGTGGCGAGCCACCGCCGGGTCGAAGAACAACACCAGCTCGCCATGCATCGCGAGCAATTCGGATTCAATCTCCGAACGATCCGCAAGCAACGACACAATGCGTTCACGGCTCTCTTCCTGAAATCTCACGAGGGCCAGCGTTTCCATCAAATTGTGAAGCGCGATGCCCTCGATCGCCCGCCGCACAAGCATTGGCAAGACGGCTGGCATATCTTGCATGGCGCGTACGAGCCGCCATTGCGCTTTCATGGCGGCGCCAGCTTCCTTGGTGCGGCGGTGATGGGCATGCCATTCGGCTTCGATCGCAAGCAGGCGGGCAAACTGGCGGAAGTGCGCGAAATCACGTAACACGCCTGACGAAAGCCGCCAGGTCACATACCGTTCCACTGGCCAGTGGGACGCCGGTTTCGTCGTGGCTTGATGAAGCAGACCGAGCGTCTCGGGAAAGGCGGCCAAGTAGGCTTCGATGGCGGCATCCTGATCTTCCGGGATTCGCTCGTTCGGAGGCGGGAATTCCGCTTCGGACATGACAGGTACAAGTTCAGTCGACGGCGCATCCGCCCTCTCCCGCTCCAGCGCGTCAAACGCTTCGAAATATACGAGCGCCGCGTTGTCTTCGTCCGCTGGGGCGTCTTCATAGTAACGCGCGGCGAGTTCGTCGAGGGTAACCGGATGCCCTTGCTCCCGGAGTTCGTTCAATACCGCGCGCGCCTGGAACTCGATCCAAACACGCCACCCCAGGAACGCCACGAGGAAGACCACCCCGAGCGCGCCGACAAATTTCAGCAACCCTTTGACATACCGGCCCAACGCCATGTTTCGGCCCTCCTCCTCGCTTGCACACTAACGGTTTTTCACCGGACCAAATGCACCCCGAATCGGCCTTGTTCAATGCCGGCTGTGTGTTCCCAACTCACGGGCAGCGACCCGGCCTGGCGAAAAGCGGCGGCAAGCCGCCGCACACCATCAAGCCATGCCGCGCTAAGTAACCCGTGACCGCGTCCAGTAGCTTCGGTGTGGTCCGTGGTTGAAGACACCGCCTACCGCACCGCCGCCATGGCTTCGCGCCAGTTATCGAGCCCGCGCCGCATGTGCGGAACGGGATCGTCGGGATGGGCTTCATATTCGAGCATGACCGTTCCGCTAAAGCCGGCATTCGCCAGGGCGGCGGCGACGCCTTCGAGGTCCACGCCGCCTTCGCCAAGCACAGCCTCGTCGCCGTCGTGGCGCCAGTCCTTGAGATGAACGGCGAACACGCGTTCGCCAAAACGCTCAATGGCCTTGTGGGCTTGCTCGCCGGAGCGGATGAAGTGGCCGGTGTCCACACAAGCGCCGATGCGGGCGCTGCGTCCTTCGAGGGCGTGGGCCACGTCGTCGACGCGATTGTACCGGTGCTCGGGACCGTGGTTGTGGATGGCGATGCGCATGTCGAACTCCTCGCACAGCGCCTCAAGATCCTCGAACGCATCCGGCTCGGGATGAGCGGTGATGATGTCGGCGTCAAGCGCCTTGGCGAACTCGAAGCGCCGCCGGTTGGCGGCCTTGTCCCTCGTGAAATCCTCGACGCCAAAAGACGGCGTTATCACACCGGAAGCGCGCAGGTTGGCCAGGGTCAGTTGGAAGTTTGGGTCGGCGCCGTCAGGCGGTATGTGGATGGCGCAGAACTCCATGTGCTCGAGTCCCAGCGCTTTGAGTTGGGTAATGGCGCCGTCGAGGCTGAAATGCCGAAAGCTGAAGCTCTGAACGCCGAGGGGATACGGATCCACGTGCATGGTTCGTCTCCTTGCGCCGCCTGTGCGCGCCAACGATGAAGGCGCGCCGTCAATCGTCGACAGAAACGCGCCATCACGTGTCTTTGTCGCTACGTGTGGCGCCGTAAGGCGGTGATGCGATAACGTATAGGTTCCAACTGTTCAAATATTCTACAGGAGCCCGTGAGACGATGCAGCCCCGTCCGAACAAGCTGGCGCCAACGCGCGAACCGCTTTATGAGAGTCCGGCGAATTACGCAATGGCCTTTGGCTACCGCGACGTCGCAGCGGAAACATGGAACCTGCGGGAATGCGCCGCGCGGCACTCGGCGCGGCCGGTTCGAGACGTGCTCGAAATTGCCTGCGGTCATGCGCCGCACGCGCCGCATTGGATTGCCGCGGGGTGCGCGCACACGGGGCTTGACGCCAGCATGGCCATGCTACGCTACGCCCAAAGGGAGACGGCCCGACGATCCAACAAGTACGCACGCTTCGTATGTGGCGACCTCGCCGCCATGCCGTTTCAGCAGGCCTTCGATCTGGCGTACGTGTTGCTCGGCTCCATCTATGCGCCGGACACGCAGGCCTTGATTCGCCACTTCGATGGCGTGGCCGCGGCCCTGCGGCGTGGCGGGCTATACGTCATGGAATGGTGCGTCGATTTCGAGCCGTTCGTGGACTATGTAGACAGTTGGACGCACGAGTACGATCACGTGCGTTGCACGACGCTATACCGAGCCGAACATCTCAACCGAATCGAGCAAACCATACTCGAAACGGTGGAGGTCAGTGTTGAAACCGAAGGGATTACGCGCGAGTTCGTCGCGACCGCGCAGAAACGGGTGATGTATCCGCAAGAGTTCCTCCAATTCATACGTCAGCATCCTAGTTTCGAGTTCGTGGGCTGGTGGAACGATTGGAATCTCGACGAGCCGCTCGAGCAGGCGGCATCCATCAATCGGCCGCTTATTGCGATCCGGCGGGTGTGAGGGATGAAGACATCGCATTTGAATCCCCCGTCAAAGCGGCCAGACTTTGAACGCGCGCTCTCGGAGCGTTCCCGCGCTGCCCCGCGCGCAGGTGGTATCACGCAGGCAGAATACTCCATTGGCGCTCCGGCTGCACGGAGTAGAGGCCAGAAGCCATGACGATGGAAATTTCCATGCAGAACCCGGCCAAGCCAGTCAAACGATCAGTGTTTCTGAACAATGCGCTCTGACTACCATCCGGAACACAAATCGGCCGATTGTTCTCTCTCCGCCTTGCTCGACGAGGTGCGGGCGTGCCGCTTATGCGCGGAGCACTTGCCGCTGGAGCCTCGGCCGGTATTACGCGCAAAGCCAACAGCGCGGATTCTTATCGTGGGCCAGGCGCCGGGCACAAAGGTGCATGAGACGGGCCTGCCGTGGAACGATCGCAGCGGCGACCGGTTGCGAGACTGGCTGCACGTGGACCGCGAGACGTTTTACGATGAATCGCGCATCGCCATTATCCCCATGGGCTTTTGCTACCCGGGCCGCGACGCGCGCGGCGGCGATAAACCGCCCCGCCCGGAATGCGCGCCCGCCTGGCATGAACGCTTGCTCGCGCATCTGCCCAACATCGAGAGGACGCTACTCGTGGGCGCCTACGCGCAACGCTACTATCTTGGCAAGGCGGCAAAAGACGGAGTCGCTGAAACGGTCCGCGGTTGGCGCGAACACGCGCCGCGCCACTGGCCATTGCCTCATCCATCCTTCCGCAACACGGCTTGGCTGAAACGCAACCCGTGGTTCGAAGCGGAAGTCATACCGGCCATGCGAGACTGCTTGCACAGGCTTCTCACGTAAACATTAGGCGCCGCGCTCCACACGGCCCGCGCCACAAGTGTTGCCCTTTGGAGCCGCAATGGTAAAATGAAGAGCATGCTGCATGATGTAATGGAGTTTTAACCGGTGAGCGGCGCAGTAGCCGCAAGGAGTTGACCATGAAACGGCACATTGGCGCAATCACCATGCCGCCGCGCACGGCGATGATCGATGAGACGTTGAAAAAGGATTGGGCAGTCCGGCTTTTCTTCGACGGCGGCCCGGACATTCCCGAGGATGAAGGCGGACGGAAATCCGTCCGCGTAAGCTCGTAGCCCCACAAAAAAATCCGCCAGCCGGCGGGTGCGCGTTAGCGCTTCCGGCTGGCGGGTCATTGATCCGTACGGGATGTGTTCAGAATAGGCCCGAGCCTAATCAACGCCCTGATATTCGCCGATATCCACCAATTCGATACGGGCCATCGGGGCGCCGTCGCCGTGGCGCTGATCCAGCTTGAGAATGCGGGTATAGCCGCCAGGCCGCTCGGAATAAACGGGGCCCAGCTCGGTGAACAGCTTGCGCACGACGGCATCGTCGCGCAGAGCGGCAAACGCCCGCCGCCGATTATGCAGCGTGTCATTCTTGGCCAGGGTAATCAGCGGTTCGGCGAATCGCCGTAGCTCTTTAGACTTGGCCACCGTGGTATTAATGGCGTGGTGTTCAAACAGCGCGCACGCCAGATTCTTCATGGCCGCCTTGCGGTGAGCGGTGGTGCGTCCCAGCCGCCGGCCTGCTTTTCGATGCCGCATCGCTTTACAAATCCTTATCTAGGCTTCGTCGTAACCTTCGTCTTCCAGCTCATCCTCTTCCTCAACCTCAACGGCGCCGTCATCGCCGCTCGCCGTTGCAACGCCAACGGGAACCGACATACCCAGCGACAGACCCATGGAGTCAAGCAACGCCTTGATTTCGTCGAGCGATTTCTTGCCGAAGTTGTGGAACTGGAGCATTTCCGATTCGTCATACACGACCAAATCGCCGATGGTGCGTATGTCAGCGGCTTTCAGGCAGTTCGCCGCGCGCACGCTAAGCTCCAGTTCGTCTATGGGGCGCGACAGCTTACGCATCAGTTCAGGATCCGAGCTGACCAAGCCGCCGCCCTCTTCGCTACCGCCTCCATCTTGGTCGAGGAAGATACGAAAATGGTCAATGAGCAACTGAGCAGCCTGCTGCACCGCTGCTTCCGGAGTAATGGAGCCGTTCGTCCATACGTCGAGTAGCAGGCGATCATAGTCGGTCTGCTGCCCCACGCGGGCGTCTTCCACATGGAAGTTTACGCGCGTCACGGGGGAGAAGCTGGCATCCATGTAGATGGTTCCAATGGCCGCGTGCTCGAGTTCAAAGTTATCCGCCGTGACATGGCCACGCCCGCGCGCCACCTTAATGTCCATTTGCACGCTAGTGTCGTCCGCCGTGGAAGTGAAGATCAACTGATCCGGACTCAGACACTCCACCTCGCTATCGCGGAAAACATCAGCAGCGGTAACCTGTCCACCGCCTTCATGCTCAAAAGTGAAGATCACCGGATCTTTCCCTTTGAGGCACAGTTCGCAACGTTTCAGGTTGAGGACGACGTCGGTCACATCTTCTTTGACCCCTGGAATGGCGGAAAATTCGTGTTCCACCCCTTCGATGCGGATAGCCGTAACGGCGGATCCCTCCAGGCTAGCCAGCAACACACGGCGCAGAGCGTTGCCCACCGTGGTGCCGTAACCGCGCTCGAACGGTTCAATCTGGAAGCGCGAAT